>DATJHD010000046.1:0-9044 GCA_035494275.1 Croceibacterium sp. | reverse complement strand
GATTCATCACAGGTCGGGCGGAGGCGGGTTTCCCCCCTGTTGCCCTAGCCTCATTTAGGCGTCCGGCTTGTAAAGCGTGACGAACGCTCAAGATGAACCCCCGTCGCATTGCCCCCGCGACGGGGGTTTTTCATTGGGCTCGGTCCCGCTTGCCGGAGGGCGACCGCTTGCCGCACCGCCTTCCGCCCCCTAATCCGTGCCCATGGTCAAGATCGCCAGCTGGAACATCAATTCGGTGCGCCTGCGCCTGCCGCAGGTCGAACGCTTTCTCGCCGGGGAAGCGCCCGACGTGCTTTGCCTGCAGGAGATCAAGTGCCAGGCGCACCAGTTTCCGGCCAAGGCGCTCGCCGAACTGGGCTATGTTCACCAGGCGGTGCACGGGCAGAAGGGTTATCACGGTGTCGCCACAGTCAGCCGCGTTCCCTTCCGCGAACTCGGGCGGCACGACTGGCAGGACAACGGCGAAGCCCGTCACGTCGGTGTCGAGCTGCTTGGGCAGGCCAAGGGCCTGGTGCTCGAAAACGTGTACATTCCCGCCGGCGGCGACATTCCGGATCGCAACGCAAATCCGAAATTCGCCCAGAAGCTCGACTTCATCGACCGAATGACCCGCTGGGCCGAACGGCTCGACCGGGCGACCCTGATCGTCGGCGACTTCAACATCGCCCCGCTCGAGTGCGACGTTTACGACCACAAGGCACTGGTCAAGGTCGTCAGCCACACGCCGGTCGAGGTTGAGACGCTCGCCCGGTTCAAGCAGGCGCATGGCTGGGTCGACATCGCGCGCGAACACATCCCTGCGCCCGGTCGCTGCTACAGCTGGTGGAGCTACCGCGCGTACTGGCGCAGAAAGGACCAGGGCCGCCGGCTGGACCACATGTGGTGCAGCGCCGAACTGGCCCCCCACGCCAAGGCTCACAGGGTCATCGAGCAAACCCGCGAATGGGAGCAGCCTTCGGATCACGTGCCGCTGGTGACGGAGTTCACTCTCTGAGCGGGGCCTCCCCTTCGCGCAGGGCGGCACAGGCGGTCGACGCGCTGCGTCACGGATGGCCGCTGCGGATCGGCAATGCGCCGGCTCTGCTTCCAGTGGAGACCGCGGCCGACAACGAAGCGTCATCGATCCGGACGCTGATTTCCGCGGCGCGCGCGGCGACACTCAAGCTCGCCAACCAGCGCGAGGCGGCCAACCCGCACGCGCCCGTGCTGATCCGCGCGGCCGGGCCGCTCGATCTTACCGCGGCCCGGCCGATCGCCGACCCGGCGCTGGACCTCGCCGCGCCTCTCAAGGGGCCCTTCCTCGCCGACCCGCTGCCGTGGCAGGCGGAGGCCGAGGCGGCGATGGAGCTGGCACTGTACGCCGGGATCCTTCCCGCCTTCCTCGTCGCACCCGAGCCCGAGCGCGAAGCGGTCGGCGTCGAGCTCGGCGATGTCGTCGCCTTGCGCGACGTGCGCCGGCTCCAGATCGCCGCGCGCGCCCGTCTGCCGATTGCCAACTGCGATACGGCCGAGATCGTCGCCTTCCGCAGCCCCGATGACATGCGCGAGCACGTTGGGCTGATCGTCGGCGCCCAATCCGCGGACCACCTGCCGCTCGTCCGCCTCCATTCCGAATGCCTCACCGGCGACATGTTCGGCAGCCTCAAGTGCGACTGCGGCCCGCAGCTCGATGCGGCCCTGTCGGCGATAGCCGACGAAGCCGCGCAAGGCGGTTGGGGGGTACTGCTCTACCTGCGCCAGGAAGGCCGCGGGATCGGTCTCATCAACAAGCTCAAGGCCTACCGCCTGCAGGACCAGGGCTTCGATACGCTCGAAGCCAACCAGCGCCTCGGCCTTCCGGCAGAGGCGCGCGACTTCCCCGTCGCCGCGCGGATGCTCGAGCTGCTCGGCATCGGCGAGATACGCCTGATGACCAACAATCCGGCCAAGGTTGCAGCCTTCGAGGGAGCAGGCATCAAGGTCGCCGAGCGCGTGCCGCACGAACTTCCCGCGAACCCGCACAACGAGCGCTATCTTGCCACCAAGCGCGACCGCGCCGGACACCTGCTGCCGTGAGCATCTGGACGATCCGGCCGGAGCGGCCGGGCGACGAGGCTGCCGTCGCCTCGGTCATCACCAGGGCCTTTTCCGCCGCTGAACACTCGGACGGAAACGAGGCCGAGATCGTCGGGCGACTGCGGGACGCGCGAGAGCTCGAAGTTGCCCTAGTCGCCGCGACACCGGATGGAGAAATCGTCGGCCACGTCGCCTTTTCGCCGGTGCAGATCGACGGCCGGGAGTGCGGCTGGTACGGCCTCGGCCCGCTCGCGGTGCTGCCGGACTGGCAGCGACGCGGTATCGGTGCGGCGCTCGTCGCTGGCGGCCTGCAAAGCCTGCGGCGGATCGATGCCGTCGGCTGCGTCGTGCTTGGCGATCCCGCCTATTATCGTCGGTTCGGTTTCGAACACGATCCGATGCTGGCTTATCGCGGACCTCCACGGGAATACTTCCAGCGGTTGGTGCTGGACGGACAATGCCCGTCGGGGCGGGTCAACTACCCCGCGGCGTTCGGCTGATCCTTCGCCAAGGGCCGGAACCGCCGCCGCGCCCGGCCCGTTCGCCCGACAGGCCAACGGGAGAAACCTCTTGCGCACGCCAGTCCTGATCGCGACCGCGGCTCTTGCCGCCTGCTCGCCGGCACCGAGTGACAATGCCACGCGGCAGACCGCCACTCCAGCCGCCTCGGCCGGATCCCCGGCGCCCGCTCCCGCGGCGGCATCCTCCGCCGCACCGCCCGAAGCGGCGCCTTCTCTCACGCCTTTGCCCTCCCCGGCGCCGACCACGGCGACCGGCAAGCTCCCACCGGCCGATGCCGCCAATCGCTACGTCGGCCGCTGGGCCGCGCGCGAGAATCTCTGCAAGAGCGGAGCTTGGCGCTTCGAGCCCGAGCGGCTGGTCACTGCCGGGGAAGTGGTGTGTGACTTCGACCATGTCGGCAAGGTGCCCGGTGGCTACGACATCACCGCGATGTGCCGAGCCGAGGGTGAAACCAGCAAGGACACGATCAAGCTGCGCTTCGCCGAATCGGCGCACGCGATGCTGGTACAGTCGAAAATGTGGGATGTCGGCCTGATCTATTGCGAGCCGCGCTGAGCCCCCGCTCAGCGCTCCTCGAGGCGATTCAGGCCATCGCCCAGCTTGTTCTCGCCCACGCTGAGCCTGTCACCCGACCAATCGGCCACGAAGGCGCTCGTGCGAGTGACGCCGGGAGCGAAGCGGGCATCGTTGCCAACCACCGTCAACCCGGCGCTCGAATGATCCTTCCCCTCGGCGGCGACGGCGATGAACGCGGAGTAATTCTCCTTGTCGCGCCCCTGGACGAACCAGTTGTTGCTGATCCGCCCGGTTGCCCCGTCGGGCAGGTCGATCATGTAGTTCGTGCCCTTGCCGGCGGAGTCGTCGAAGCTGCAGCTGGCGACCTCGATCCGCGCGGCGCGGCTCTTCAGGTAGTGTCCGCCCCGGCCCTGCTCGAACCGGCTGCGAGTGACCCGCACGTCGCCGTAGTCCCCGATGTAGAGCGAATGGGCGCAGCCGCCCGAGCCATCGCAAGTGCCGAGGCGGGTGAAGGTCGACTGGTCGACCACCAGCTCGCCGCCGGGATCGTCGTTGGTGAGGATCCCTTCCTGGCTGTCGCGAAACCAGCTTTGCGCCACGGTGAGATTGCCGCGTTCCAGCCTTATGCCGGCGCCATTGAAGTCCGGCACGCGGATTCCCTGGAAGATCAACCCGGAGACCTCGGCCGAATGGCCACGCAACACAAGCGCCGCCTTGCCTTCACAGGCGACGCCGTCAAACGTCGCGGAGCCAGGCTGTGTCGCAAGGTACGAAATGTCGCCCGCTTGCTGCACCGCGCACTGGGCATAGTGGCCGGGAGCAATGGCGATGGTGCCCTTGCCGTCGCCGATGGCATCGACCGCCGCCTGCAGCTTGTCATAGCGCTTGCCGGTTTCAACCACGGTGAACGGCGCGGGGCCGTCATTGGCGAACAGCATCGCTGACGGCACGGCGGCACCGACGAGCGCCGCGAGCGCGCCGATGGTCGTCATCAACGGTCGGGCGAGTGGCGAGCGGGCGCAAAATTCCATGAGTCCCGGATTATCGCCCGAAGGTTAATGGCAAGCTAAGAATTGCAGGGAGGGCGGCGGCGCTGGCCGCAGGCGGGAGACGAGGTGGGCTCCCATTCGAGCGCCGCGCTCGCGCCGAGCTGCTACCTCCATGCGTCGCATGCCCTGTCGCCCTGCCGGCGAGGATCAAGCCTTCTTCGGCGGCCTTCCTCGCCTCGTCGGGTCCGGCACCGGCACCTTCACGCCCCGCCGCTGCAGGGCCTCACGCAGCAGCACCTCAAGCTCGGCGTTGACCGAGCGGAGGTCCTGTGCGGCGAGCCGCTCGATCGCCGCATGAAGCTCGCGATCGAGCCGCAAGGCAAAGGTCTTCTTTTCCGCCATCGGCCCCGTAACGCCTTACTGATAGAGCGTGCCCGTGTTGACCACCGGCTGGGTGTCGCGCTCGCCGCACAGCACGACCATGAGGTTCGAGACCATCGCCGCCCGGCGCTCGTCGTCGAGGTGGACGACATCGCCCTCGGACAGCCTTTCGAGCGCCATCTCGACCATCGAGACCGCGCCCATCACCAGCTTGGCGCGGGCCGCGATCACCGCCTCGGCCTGCTGCCGGCGCAGCATCGGGTACCCGTTGAACGTGCTCGCGGGGCCTTCGCGGCTCTTTGTCATGACCCTCTTCTCGTCGGGCATTGCCGCACCTCCTCCGATAAATAGTGATATCATTTTTATATCACTGACAGAAGGCGGTCAAGCAGGGTTCTCAATGCCGCCGAATGACGGCCAGGAAGGCCTCGCCGTAGGCCTCCAGCTTGCGCGACCCGACACCTTTGACCTCGCCAAGTTCGGCCGGGGTCGAGGGGCGCACCGCCGCCATTTCGCGCAAGGTGGCGTCGTTAAAGATCACGTACGGAGGCAAACGCGCTTCGGCAGCGAGCTCGCGGCGCAGCTTGCGCAAGGCTTCGAACAGCGGATCGCCGACGGGGTTCGCCAGGCGGTTGCGCTCCCTGCGCCTCGCCTGCCCGCTCTTCGGCGGCTCCACGATGGTCACTGGCTGCTCTCCCTTGAGGATCGCCCTGGCATCGCCGCCGAGCTTGAGACCGCCGTGCTCGTTGGCGACGAGGCTGCCGCGCGCCTGCAAGGCGCGGCTGAGTGGCTGCAGCAACCTGGCCTCGTCGGCGCCGACGATGCCGAACACGCTCAGCTTGTCATGGCCTCGCTGGATCACCCGCTCGTCGGCGGCGCCGGTGAGCACTTTCTGCAAGTGGCCAAAACCGAAGCTCTGCCCGGTGCGGTGAACCGCCGAGAGCAGCTTGCGCGCCAGCTCGGTCGCATCGATCACGCCCGGCGCCTCGCAACAATTGTCGCAGTTGCCGCATGTCCCCGGCGGGTCCTCGCCGAAGTGCCTGAGCAGCACCGCGCGCCGGCAGCCCGGGGTTTCCACCAGCAGCGCCAGCGCATCGAGCCGCTCCCGCTCGCCAATGCGGCGGCCTTCCTCGACCTCGCCCAGACGGAGACGCGCCTGCGCGAAATCAGACGCCGCCCACAGCATCAGCGCTTGTGCCGCATCGCCGTCGCGCCCGGCGCGCCCGGTTTCCTGGTAGTATGCCTCGATCGACTTGGGCATGCCGGCATGGGCGACGAAGCGCACGTCGGGCTTGTCGATCCCCATGCCGAACGCGACGGTGGCGACGATCACCATGTCCTCGGACACGACGAATGCCGCCTGGTTGGCCGCACGCACCGCGGGTTCAAGCCCGGCATGGTAGGGCAGCACCGCGCGGCCGGTACGCCGCGCCAGTTCGGCAGCGGTGCGCTCCACTTGGTTGCGGGTCGGCGCGTAGACGATCCCTGGCCCCGGCTGTTCGGCCATCAGCCGCTCGATCTGGCTGACGGCGTTCTCGCGGTGGCGGATCGAATAGCGGATGTTCGGTCTGTCGAAGCCGGCGACTATCAGACCGTTTGCCGCAATGCCGAGCTGATCGAGAATATCGGAGCGGGTCCGGGCATCGGCGGTGGCCGTCAGCGCCAGCCGCGGCACCTCCGCGAAGCGGTCCAGCAGCGGGCGAAGCTGGCGGTAGTCCGGCCGAAAATCGTGTCCCCACTCCGAAACACAATGCGCCTCGTCAACCGCGAACAAGGCGATCGGCGCGGCGGAGAGAAGATCGCGGAACTGCGGTTGGCTCGCCCGTTCCGGCGCGACATAGAGCAGATCGAGCTCGCCGGAACGGAAGGCATCCATCGTTTCGCGCCAGTCCGCATCGACACTCGTCAGTGTCGCCGCGCGGATGCCGTTGGCCCGCGCGGCCCGCAACTGGTCGTGCATCAAGGCGATGAGGGGCGAGATGACGATGGCGGTGCCGCGCAGCATTGTCGCCGGCAGCTGATAGGTCAGCGACTTGCCCGCGCCGGTCGGCATGACCGCCAGCGTCGATTGTCCGGCGAGCACACGCGCGACGACTTTCGCCTGCACGCCGCGGAAGTCCTCGAAGCCGAATATCCGCCGCAGCGCTTCGCGCGCCTGATCCAGTCGAGCGGCTTCCGGTCCCATCCAAATTGTCTCGCATATCCGGCGCTTGCGGGGAACCTTACGGCGCAAGCTTATTTGCAGTCTTTGCCTCGCCGCCAGGGTCGTCTAGCAATCCGCGAGTGCGAGGCGCGCCTTCGCCCTCGCACCAACCAAAGAAAAGACAAGGGACCATGCCATGAAGAAATTTGCCCTCATCGCCTTTGCGTCGGTGGCGGCCTTGGGCCTTGCCGCCTGCGGTAGCTCGGACAGCGCGTCCGAGGACGCGACGGCCGACAACGTCGAAATGCCAGCCGACCAGGCAATGGCCTCGGCCGCGCAGCCGGTGCCGGACGCCAATGCCTCCAGCGATGCCGACGAGACCGCCAGCGGCGTTCCGGAAGCGACCGCCTCGCAAGCCGCCGATGCCGCCGCCGCGGCTGCCGCCGACGCGCAGAACGCCGCGGCCGCGGCAGAAGCTGCGACGACGCAGGCGGAAAAGAAGACTCCGTAAGGGTGCCGCGGACGGGGTTGGCTACCGACCGCGGACCGGAGATAATCGCATGGCGCGACGCTTGTTTCCCGCTATCGCCTTGCTTCTTCTCGTTTCGTGCGGCCAGAAGGACACCGATCCAGGTCCGGGCGGGGTGAGCGTGGGTGAAGCGCGGGCACTGGACGATGCGGCTTCGATGCTCGATCAGCAGCGGCTGCCGCCGGGCGCGCTCGCCAGCGGCACTCCTGCCGCTTCTCCCGCCGCTGTCGCGCCTACGGCATCGCCTTCGGGAGCGCGCTGAGCAGCAGTTTGCCGGAAACGAGACCCCATGGTAGAAGTTACGTCTGAAACCATGGCTACGATCACACAGACGAAAAACGACTTCGTCGCGCTGCCTGAAGTGCCGGCGGACGTGTTCACCGCGCCGCTCAGGCGCCCGGCCCATGTCGGCGAAGATTGGCTCGAGCCGAAGCAGCGCGACTACTCCTTCGACGAGGACGCGATCTGGAACGATCTCTTCGAGCGGCAAATGGACATCCTCCCCGGCCGCGCCTGCGGGGCCTTCTTCGCCGGGCTGCAGAAGCTCCGCCTCGGAAGCGACGGGGTACCCGAATTCGGCCGCCTGTCCGAAGAACTCGGCCGCCTCACCGGCTGGAGCGTGGTGCCGGTGCCCATGCTGATCCCGGACCACGTGTTCTTCTGGCATCTCGCCAACCGCCGCTTCCCGGCCGGAAACTTCATCCGCACTCGCGAGACTTTCGATTACATCCAGGAACCCGACGTGTTCCACGATGTGTTCGGCCACGTCCCCCTGCTCACCGATCCGGTATTCGCCGATTACATGCAGGAGTACGGTCGGGCCGGCTGGAAGGCGATGCGCTACAACCGGCTGAAGGCGCTGGGCGCGCTCTACTGGTACACCGTGGAATTCGGCCTCATAGAGGAGAGCGACGGGCTGAAGATCTACGGCGCCGGCATCCTTTCGGGCCCGCGCGAGGCAGTGTTCGCGCTCGAAGGACGCTCGCCGAACCGCATCATGCTCAATGTCGACCGGGTCATGCGCACCGACTATGTGATCGACGACCTCCAGCCGACCTACTTCGTCATCGAAAGCTTCGCCGACTTATACCACCAGACGGTCGAGCGCGATTTCGACCGGCTTTACCACAGTCTCAATCCCGGGTTCACTTACGCCAATGCCGCGGTGATCGATGTCGACGACGTGCTTCATCGCGGAACGCAGGAATATCACCTGCGTGGCGGCCGCGGCTCCAACGCCGAGCCTTTCTGAGCGCGACCTATCTCAGCTGCTGCGCGTAGAACGCGTTGAAAGCCGCGACGACGGCGACCGCGCCGACAAGCGACATCAGCAACGAACCGACCCCGTAGTTGCCGTCGAACAAGCTCGCCCCGCCGATCAAGGGCGCGATGAACAGACCGGACAAGAGCGCTCCGACGAGTCCCGCTGCAATGTTGAGCAGGATGCCGCGCGGTGCCTCGATGCGCGCCACTATCGACCCCAGCCAGCCGAGGATTGCGCCGACGACAATCATGAACAACAGGCCCATGCTTCTGCCCTTGTGAACTGACTTGAGTTAAAGCGGAACTTGCAACTCCGTTCCGGCGGCAGGCGGAATGACCGACCGGTCCGGACCTCGAATTCTAGCTCAGCGCCAGCCAAACGATGGCGGCCACTCCCACGACAATCCTGTACCAGGCGAACGGCGCAAATCCGTGGCGGCTGACGTAGGCCACGAAAGCCTTGATCACCGCCAGCGCGACCACGAACGAGACCACCGAGCCGATCGCGATCTGCTGCCAGCCGACAATTCCCGTGCCTGCGGCCAATTCGTGACGGTGATCCCACAGCTGGAGCGTGGTCGCACCCAGCATCGTCGGCACCGCCAGGAAGAAGCTGAACTCGGCCGCCGTCTTTCGTCCGACGCCC
>DATJHD010000045.1:0-7661 GCA_035494275.1 Croceibacterium sp. | reverse complement strand
GACGCGCTGAAGGAATTCTACGCCATGGACCATGCCATGGTGTTCTCGACCGGCTACCAGGCGAACCTCGGCATCATCAGCACGATCGCCGGCAAGGGCGACTACATCGTGCTCGACATCGATTCCCACGCCAGCATCTGGGACGGCTGCTCGCTCGGCAACGCCGAGGTGGTGCCGTTCAAGCACAACGACATCGAGGCGATGGACAAGCGGCTCGGCCGCATTCCCGGGGACGCCGGCAAGCTAGTGGTGCTGGAAGGCGTCTATTCGATGCTCGGCGACATCGCGCCGCTCAAGGAGATGATCGCCGTCGCCAAGAATCACGGGGCGATGGTGCTGGTCGACGAGGCCCACTCGATGGGCTTCATCGGCCCCAACGGACGCGGCGTGGCCGAAGAGCAGGGCGTGATCGACGAGGTCGATTTCATTATCGGCACGTTCTCCAAAAGCGTCGGCACGGTCGGCGGGTTCTGCGTCTCCAACCATCCGAAGTTCGAGATCATGCGGCTGGTGTGCCGGCCCTACGTGTTCACCGCCTCGCTGCCACCGAGCGTGGTCGCCACCGCGGCGACGAGCATCCGCAAGCTGATGCACGGCTCCAACAAGCGCGCGCACTTGTGGGAAAACTCGAAGCGGCTGCACGGCGGGCTGACCGAGATGGGCTTCACGCTCGGCACGGCCGAGCCGCAGAGCGCGATCGTCGCGGTGATCATGCCCGACCTGGAACGCGGCGCGGCGATGTGGGAGGCGCTGCTCCACGAAGGGCTCTACGTCAATCTCGCCCGCCCGCCGGCGACGCCCGCGGGGATGACGCTGCTGAGGTGCTCGCTGTGCGCCGAGCATTCGAGCGAGGAGGTTGAAACGATCCTCGGCATGTTCATGCGTGCGGGGAAGGCGACCGGGATCATCTAGCGGCGGCCGCCGAAGGGATGGGCAGATGCGACTTTGGTTGGCGGCGATGGGGACGGCGACGCTCGCCACGGCCGCGTTTGCGCAGGACGCGCCGCGAAAGCTAGAGCCTGCCGATCACGCGGCGCGAATGCCCGCGGGGCACGATGCTCACTCGCACGACGACAACCTCAAGCCGAAGGTGCCGACGCTGCTGACCGGTTACGGCGGCGGCGGGTTCACGATCACGACCGCGGTGCCGCAAGCGCAGGCGTTCTTCTCGAACGGCATGGAGCTCGGCGCCGCGTTCGCCCACAGCGCCGCCGGCGCAGCGATGGAGCATGCAACGATGCTCGATCCCGATTGTGCGATGTGCAAGTGGGGTGAGGCGCTCGTCGAGGGGCCGACAATCAACTACGGCAAGGACAAGGACGAGAGGAAGCCGCTCTACGCTCTTGCCCGCGAGGCCGAGGCCCAGGCCAGCCGCAACGGCACCGCGAGGGAGCGCGCGCTGACCGCCGCGCTGGTCGAGCGCTACCGGCCGGGCAGCCCGTTCAAGGACGACACCCGGTACGCGCGGGCGATGCAGCGAGTGCAGGCCCTGTACCCGCAGGACAACGAGATAGCGGTCCTCGCCGCCGACGCGATGCTGGTCGACGCCTTCGACGCGTTCAAGCGCGGCAGAAACGATTTCGACCATGACGAGGTCCGCCGCGCCGCCGCGCTGCTCGAATCGGTTCTAGCGCGCGATCCGAACCACACGCCCGCGATCCACTTCTACATCCATGCCGCGGAGGCACTCGGCGAGCCGCGCAAGGCCGAGCCCTACGCCGACAAGCTGGCGACTCTCGCGCCCGACGCCAGCCACCTCGTGCATATGCCGGGGCACACCTGGTACTGGCTCGGCCGCTACGAGGAGACGGCGCGGACCAACGTGCGCGCGGTCGAGATCGGCAAGGCCAATGCCGAGCGGCTGGGCTTGCCGGCGCCCGACGGCGTGTGGGACCTGCCGTATCACGCGCACAACGTGATCTACGGCCTCGGCGGCGCGCTGATGGCGGGCGATGCCAAGATCGGGCTCGAGCTCGCCCGGCCGCTGGTGACAGTTGCGGCGAACCGCGACAACGACCCGCCGGTGGTGCAGCTTCTCGCCGCGCTCGGTTATGAGGCGATGGCCCGGTTCGATCCGGGATCGGTGGCGGCTCTGCCCGAGCCGAAGCTGCCTTACCTCAAGGCCGCATGGCGCTACGCGCGCGGCGAGGCGGCGGCGAGGGCGGGCAACGCGGCCGCCGTGAAGGCGGAGCTCGACGCGATCCCCGCGACCATCTCCAGGCCCAAGAAGAAGGATTCTAAGGCGCCCGAACAGATGCTCGGCATCATGCGCGGGGTGCTCGCCGGGCGGCTGGCGATGCTGAACGGCGATCCGCGGGCCGCGGCCGATACGTTCCGCCGGGCGGCCGAGATCGAAGAAACGCCGGGGTTCAACGATTTCACCGACCCGCCGGCGTTCTGGTACCCCGTCCGCCGCGACGTTGCCGCCGCGCTGCTCGTCGCCGGCGATACAAAGGGCGCGAAGGAAGCGGCCGAGGCCTCGCTCAAGCTGAGGATCAACGATCCGGTGGCGGAGGCCTTGTTGGCGCAAGCGGAGGCTTCGGCAGAGGCCTTGAACTGACTGTTTTCATGCGATTTATCCCACATATCTAACGATCTGCGAAATTGCGGGATAAACGACCGATGGCGGACTTGCGTCCCTTCACCGACGAACAATCGCGCGCGCCCAGCCACCTCTCGCCGCCGGCGGGCGGCCACCTCCCAGGGGCAAGCGCGGGGAAGACTAGTTGATCGTGATGACACCATCGACCGCGCGCCATTCGGCGGGGCCGATCAGGTGATTGTGGGCAACCTGCACCGAGTGAAGCACGGCATCGATTTCGCGCCGCCAGTAGTCGAGGAAGCGGTCGAGCTCTGGGAACCCCGGCGCAATGTCGTATTGCTGGATCACGAACAGCTGCAGCAGGCTGGGGTGATCCGGCATCCAGTAATGGATCTGCACCGTCGACAGGCCGTAGCCTTCGACCTGGCGCGCGAAATCGGGGTCCATCAACTCGCCGGCCATCGACGCACTTCCTCCTTCGTTGGACGAACCGCGGCGATGAAGGTTGTTACACGACAAAGGTTCCCGTCAAATGAACGGGCGCGACAGCCCCGCGTCATCCACAGTCAGGATGCGAAACGGACGCCAGGAATGCTGCGGTTGTATTCCGGCGTGACGAACATCACCGCGTCGATGCCGCGGATTTCCTGCTTCAGTCGCACCATCTGCGGCGGCGGGTCGGCTTCGCGGTCCTGGCTGTAGAGCGGGATGTCGCCGATTTCCGGCCAGCTGAAGGCGTGGCCCTGGGCCGCAGGCAGGCGCGTCATCGCCTGGGCCACCCGGCGATTGAACGATTCGCGGCGCAGGCTGCCGACGATGACGGCGATGCGGCTCATGGCAGTACTCGTTCGGCTGGCGAATGCTTGGCGAGGAGTGGTGTTCCGGAGCTTGGGCCGTGTCTGCCAAGCACAATGAACTTGCTTGCGCGACGTCGCAGAGCCGCAAGAGCGGCCCTCCTTTGCGAAACGACCGTCAAAAGGGGGACAACGATGTCAGGCGAAGTTCGGGTTGACCGCGCCGACGGAGCACTTGTCGCCCGGGTGGTTGCTGCTGCCGGCGAAGTCAACGGCGTAGAAGACGCCGGCGATGACGATCAGGAAGGCGACCACGATCCACGCGAAGTACTTGTCGATGAAGGTCTTGATCGGCGGGCCGAAGATCTTGAACAGGATGCCGATGCCGAAGAAGATCACGCCGCGCGAAAGCAGGCTCGCGAGGACGAACGGAATCAGCGGGAAATTGATGAACCCGGCGGTAACCGTCAGCAGCAGGAAAGGGATCGGCGTCGCGCCCTTGAGGACGATGATCTCCACCCCGTAGGCGCGCAGATAGCACGCCGCGACCGGGAACTTGCGCTCGAGCCCGACGAAATGGAGCAGCTCTTGCCCGATGGTGTCGTACAGGAAATGCCCGACGAAATACCCGAAGATGCCTCCGGCGATCGAGGCGATCGTGGTGATCGCCGCGTATCGCACCGCCCGCCTGGGCTGCGAGAGACACATCAGCGCGAGCAGCGGGTGCGGCGGGAACGGGAACAGCCCGCCGTCGGCAAAGGCGAAGAACGCGAGCCACCACGCGGCATAGGGATGCGCCGCCTTGTCGAGGACCCAATCGTACAGGCGGCGCAGCATCGGCGCGCCCTAGGGGAGCCGGGAGTCCGGCGCAAGCCGGACGCGTCGCGGACGCTCGCTGCGTTGGGCCCGTGAAACATGCCCCGCGCTACATGAATAATGATGGATGCGCCGTCGCCATTGCCTTCAGCCGAGCGAGGGCTGCGCGCCCGTCGGCGCGAAGGAACGCAAGACGTCGATGACATCGCCTCCTATTGATCGCGCGCATGGCGTGGCGGCCTGCCGAGGTGCCCGTCGTCCAGCTTCACCAGGCTGCTGATCGAGGATCCCCGCAAACGCATCGATGAGATGCGGCGGCGGAGACTCCGGTACTGACGCGATAAGAGGGCGGCATCTGCGAGCGCGGCGGCTGGACGACCGCGGTTTTGCGTCTCCCCTGCCCTCGCCCAAATTGAAGGGAAACATGTCCGACGAAGCGGATCCGCAAGCTCTTCCGGGAGCGCACTTCTCGTGCGCCGGGTGAAACCGACAACGCCGTGGCGCGCCACGGCAGCCACCGACGACGAACGCTGCGTTCTCGATGCTTTTTTTCGATCTTCAAGCGCGACGTGATTGGCACCTACCATCACATGAGCGAAGCGCCCCTGTCGCGCTACCTTGCCGAGTTCGATCTTCGCGCCAACACCCGCGACTTGTCAGACAGCGAGCGCGCTGCCGAAATCCCGTACTGCGGAACGACTTCCGCATGGCCTGAACGAGTGGACCACGTCTGTTGTTTCACAGAAAGACGGTTAAGATCCGTGGCACTCTTTTCTTCGCTTCGCGCCGCCTCCAGTCGCGGGGCACAGGTGGCTCGCACCGTTGGCGAGGGGATTCGTCTCGCCGTGGCCATTCGCGGCCATCGCCGAACCCGTCGGCGCGCGCCCGCCGGCCGGGATCCTCGCCTCCGTTCAGCGGCCGTCGTGGGACCTATTGGTCACCTTCGGGCAAGTGGGCGTAAACGAGGGAATCGACGAGCCCAGCTTCGGCAAACCCTTTGAGACGCAGCCGGCAGCTGTCGCACAAGCCGCAGGCCGAGCCGTCCGCCGCAGGATCGTAACAGGACCAGCTCCATGCCGGGTCGAGACCGAGACGGGCCGCCAGCCGGACGATATCGGCCTTCGTCAAGTGCTGCAGCGGCGCGTGGACCGAGAACGGATTGCCCTCGACACCCGCTTTCGTCGCCAGCCGGGCGGTCTCGGAAAAGCTCGCGATGAATTCCGGCCGGCAGTCGGGATAGCCGGAATAATCGAGCGCGTTGATGCCGATGAATATGTCCGACGCGCCAGAGGATTCGGCAAAGCCGACCGTCAGCGCAAGGAAGATGAGGTTCCTCGCGGGCACGTAGGTCACCGGGATTTCGGTGCTCACGCCTCCTTTCGGAACGGGGATGTCGTCGGTCAGCGCCGACCCGCCGAAACGGCGCAGGTCGAGCGGCAATATGACGTGCCGTTCGACAGCGAGCCTGTCGGCAATGCGTTCCGCCGCCTGCAACTCCCGACGGTGGCGCTGGTTGTAGTCGATCGTCAGCGCGTGCAAAGAATAGCCCTGCTCGCGCGCGAGGCCACCGGTGACCATCGAATCGAGCCCGCCTGATAGCAGGACGACCGCGGTTCGCCCTTCTCCCGATGTCTTTGATGGACCGGCCATGCGCAGCGCTTAGCCCGATCCGCGGCCGCGGCAAACGCCCGCTTCAGTCCTCGATCAGGAACTCGCGCGAGCAGAAGGCGCAGTCGACGCGGATGATGCCGTTCTCATCGCGCATGTCGTTGCGGTCTTCCTTCGGAAAGCGCGCGAGCACTTCTTCGAAGTGGACGATCGAACAGCGGCAGCCGCGCGTGACATCGTCGCCGCGCAGCACGCGCACTTCGCGCTCTTCGTGGAACAGCCGCCAGGCAAGCGCCTCCAGGCTCAGCTCCGGATCGACCAGCTCGTCTTGGGTGAGCGTCGCTGCGAGTGCCGCGACGTGCTCCCACTCGGGATGATCCATTCGCACGTGCAGGCGCTCGCGGCCTTCCTCGCCCTCCGCGAGATGCTGGACGAGCAGGCCGCCGGCGATGATCCCGCCGTGCCCGCCGCGAACGCCGGTCCGGATGAGCGTCGGCACCTGCTCGCTTTGCGCGAAATAGCGCTCGACCGCATGCGACAGCGAAGCGCCCTCGAGCGGGACGACACCCTGGTACCGCTGGCCGGTCGCCGCGAGGTCGAAGGTGATGGCGAGAAAGCCTTCTCCGAACAGTTCCTGCAGCGTCGGGCTGGGCCCGAGCTTGGCGAAGCGCTCTTCGTCGTGCCGGGCATAGCCGCGCAGCTCGCCGCTGCGGTAATCGCATACCAGGAGCTCGACGACGCCATCGTCGGCCTGCGCCTGGAGCGTCAACTGGCTGCCATCGTCCTTGAGCAGCGCGCCCATCAGCGCCGCCAGCACAAGGGCCTCGCTCAGCAGATGTTTGAGCGCCGGCGGGTAAGGATGCGCCGCGAGGATGTCCTCCAGCGCGGGTCCAAGGCGGACAAGCCGGCCGCGAGCGTTCCGATCGGGCAGGGTAAAGTGCAACAGGCGGTCGAAGCCCGTCTCGGCGCCGCTATCGATTTGCTTGTTCATCGCCCGCCATATGGGGGGCAATTCCCCCGTTTGAAAGCGAGGGGGGTCAGAGCTTGCCGAAGCACCACAGCAGGATCGACTTCTGGGCGTGGATGCGATTCTCGGCCTCGTCGAAGACGACCGACTGGTTCCCCTCGAACACGCTCTCGCTGACTTCCTCGCCGACATGCGCCGGCAGGCAATGGAGGAACCGGGCGTCCGGCTTCGCCCCGCCCATCAGCGCGTCGTTGACCTGAAAAGGCGCCATCGCCGCGAGCTTGTTGTGGGTGTGATCCTGGCCCATCGACACCCATGTGTCGGTGACGACGATGTCGGCTCCCGCCACGGCTTCGTTCGCGTCATGGGTGAGCGTGACCCGTGAGCCGGCAGCTCGCGCGAGAGCCACGAATTCGTCGCTCGGCTCGTATCCTTGCGGTGTGCCGACGCGCACGTTGAACTTCATCAGCGCGGCCGCCTCGAGGATCGAGTGCAGAACGTTGTTGCCGTCGCCGAGCCAGGCGACCTCGAGCCCCGGCAAGGGCTTTGCCTGCTCGATCACGGTCAACAAGTCGGCGACGATCTGGCAGGGGTGGGAGCGGTCGGTCAGGCCGTTGATCACGGGCACCGAGGCATGGCGGGCCATTTCCTCCACTTTCGCGTGATCGTCGGTGCGGATCATGATCGCGTCGACCATGCGGCTGAGCACCCGCGCGGTATCGGCAATCGTCTCGCCGCGTCCCAGCTGGGTGTTCGCCGAGTCGAGCACCAGCGACGTGCCGCCGAGTTGGCGGATCGCGATGTCGAAACTGACTCGCGTGCGGGTCGAGTTCTTCTCGAAGATCATCGCCAGGACGCGCCCGGCGAGCGGTTCGTCGGCGTCCGCCTTTCCCTTGGGCCAGCCGAAGCGCGCCGCCTTGCGGTCGATCGCATC
>DATJHD010000044.1:0-2724 GCA_035494275.1 Croceibacterium sp. | reverse complement strand
CCCCCGCCGGTCCGGCGATGCAGATCGACGCGCGCGTCGAGGCCTGGGCGTCCCTGCAGCTGATTCCGGGACTTTCCCCCCGCGCGCTGGTCGCGCTGCTGAAGGCGTTCGGCGGGCCCGCGGAAGTGCTGGCGGCGGCGCGGGCGAGCCTCGGCAAATGGGTAAGCGCCGAGCTCGCCTCGGCGATCGCGCACGGCGCCGACCCGGGCGAGCTCAGCCGCTCGCTCAGCTGGCTTGCCGAGGCCGGCCACGCGCTGGTGGCGTGGGATGACGCCGCATATCCGAGCGCGCTGCTTACGATCGGCGATCCGCCGCCGGTGCTCTACTACGCGGGCAAGCTCGAGCTACTGAACCGGCCGGCGCTGGCGATCGTCGGCAGCCGCCATGCAACGCCGCAGGGTCGCGAGAACGCGCAAGCGTTCGCCGCCGCGCTGTCGGCCGCGGGGCTTACGATCGTCAGCGGACTGGCGCAAGGCATCGACGCCGCCGCCCACCGCGGCGGCCTCGCCGGCGCCGGCAACAGCATCGCAGTTGTCGGCACCGGAATCGACCGCATCTACCCGGCAAGCAACAAGGCGCTGGCGCACCGGCTGGCCGAAGACGGGGGCCTGCTATCGCAATTCACGCTGGGCACGCCGCCGCTGCCCGGAAATTTTCCCCGTCGCAATCGGGTGATCAGCGGGCTCGCCCGCGGTGTTCTGGTCGTCGAAGCGACGCCGAACAGCGGCTCGTTGATCACGGCGCGCTTCGCCGCGGAACAAGGGCGCGAGGTATTCGCGATTCCCGGGTCGATTCATTCGCCGTTTTCGAAAGGATGTCATCGGCTGATCAAGGACGGCGCCAAGCTTGTCGAGACAGCCCAGGACGTGCTCGAGGAGCTGGGCCTTGCGCCGGCAGCGGCTTCCACACGGACGCCGGCGGGGACCGCCTCCGCGGCCGACGGGGATACCGCACGCGTGCTCGACGCACTCGGCCACGATCCGGCCGACGCCGATGCGCTCGCCGAACGCACCGGACTCAGCGCCAGCGCGATCGCGGTTGCGCTGGTCGAGCTCGAGCTCGAAGGCCACGTCGCGCCGCTGCCCGGAGGAGCGTTCCAGCGCGTTATGTGATACATAAGCGTCCCCCGCCGGTTTCGCCGCCTAGGTTATTGCCCATCGAGCGCCAGGCGAGTGAGCGTGCCACCGCGGTGGCTTTGCTATCATCTGCCCTCTTTTTTAGCCCGATAAGCGCAAACTCCTGATGGCGAAGAGCCTGATCATTGCCGAAAAACCCTCCGTCGCCGCCGACGTGGCGCGTGCGCTGGGCGGCTTTACGCGCCACGACGACTACTTCGAAAGCGACCGCTATCTGCTGTCGTCGGCGATCGGCCACCTGCTCGAGATCGGCATGCCCGAAGACGAGGAGGTCAAGCGCGGCAAGTGGACGTTCGCCCACCTGCCCGCGATCCCGTCGCAATTTGCGCTAAAGCCGATCGAAAAATCGGAAGCGCGCTTGCGGCTGCTGCTCAAGCTGCTCAAGCGCAAGGATGTGACCGAGCTGGTCAACGCCTGCGATGCGGGGCGCGAGGGCGAGCTGATCTTTCGCAACATCGCGCAGTACGCCAAGAACACCAAGCCGATCCGGCGCCTGTGGCTGCAGTCGATGACCCAGGGCGCCATCCGCGACGCGTTCGGGAAACTCCGCAGCGACGAGGCGATGCGCCCGCTCGCCGATGCGGCCGTCTGCCGGTCGGAGTCGGACTGGCTGGTCGGCATCAACGGCACGCGGGCGATGACCGCGTTCAACTCGCGGTCGGGAGGCTTCCAGCTGACGACCGTCGGCAGGGTGCAGACGCCCACCTTGGCGATCCTGGTCGAGCGCGAGGAGAAAATCCGCGCGTTCGTCCCGCGCGGCTACTGGGAGGTGCTGGGCACGTTCGGCGCCGCCGGCGGACCGTACGAAGGACGCTGGTTCGACGAGAAATTCAAAAAGTCCGACGACGATCCCGACCGGCGAGCCGAGCGCCTGTGGGAAGAGGCCAAAGCCCGCGCGATCGCCGCGCGCTGCGAAGGCAAACCGGGAACGGTCACCGAGGAAACCAAGCCATCGACGCAGGCGGCGCCTCTGCTCTACGACCTGACCAGCCTGCAGCGCGAAGCCAACGGCCGCTTCGGCCTGTCCGCGCGCACCACCTTGTCGCTCGCACAGGCACTGTATGAAAAGCACAAGGCGCTGACCTATCCGCGGACCGATTCGCGCGCCCTGCCCGAGGATTATCTTTCCACCGTCAAGGCGACGATGGAAGCGCTGCGCGAGTCCAACGCCTACGCGGGGTTCGCCGGGCAGATCCTCAAACAAAAATGGGTGAAACCCAACAAGCGGATCTTCGACGACAGCAAGATCTCCGATCACTTCGCGATCATCCCGACCTTGCAGCGCCCGAGGAGCCTCTCCGAGCTGGAGACCAAGCTCTACGATCTGGTGGTCAAGCGCTTCCTCGCGGTGTTCTACCCACCGGCCGAATACCTGTTGACCACGCGGATCACGCGCGTTGCCGGCGAGCCGTTCAAGACCGAGGGCAAGGTCCTGGTCTCGCCGGGCTGGCTCGCCGTCTACGGCAAGGAGGCGCAAGGCGACGACGAGGCGACGCTCGCGCCGGTCCGCCAGGATGAAAAGGTGTCCACCGAGGAAATCAAGGTCGTCGCCAACCAGACCCGGCCGCCGCCGCGCTTCTCCGAGGCG
>DATJHD010000043.1:0-7760 GCA_035494275.1 Croceibacterium sp. | reverse complement strand
GGCTGATCATCCTCTCAGACCAGCTATGGATCGTCGCCTTGGTAGGCCTTTACCCCACCAACTAGCTAATCCAACGCGGGCCCATCCAAAGGCGATAAATCTTTGGTCCGAAGACATTATCCGGTATTAGCACCCCTTTCGAGGAGTTATTCCGAACCTAAGGGCAGGTTCCCACGCGTTACGCACCCGTGCGCCACTAGACCCGAAGGTCTCGTTCGACTTGCATGTGTTAGGCATGCCGCCAGCGTTCGTTCTGAGCCAGGATCAAACTCTCAAGTTTGAGTCACGATCATCCGCGGCACGATCCGAAGATCGCCGACCGCTGACAACCGAACTGCAAGGAGCCGATTACCTGCACTGTCAAACGTAATGGATACGAAGGACAATGTAAGTCGTCGGCTTAATTAACCGGTCACGGAGCCTTGAGACCCCCGGACCGGGCGCCGTCGCCCACATGTCCCTTCATCAAAAACCGACGATGTCAAAGAGCCAACCAACATAAGTGGCGGACAGTGGTTGCTCCCCGATTTATGGCCGGGGGACAAACTGTCCGAACTATGTTGGCGACCGAAGCGAACAGAGCCAGTCGAAACCGGCAGGGCCGCGTCGGTGAGGGGCCATATATGGAGGGGGTTGATTCGGGTCAACCGCCTTTTTGCAATTTTGTTTCGCAAGGCTTTGAAAGCCGCCGGAACCCTCGCCGAATGTGGGCGCAGTGGCCCGTATTTCAAGGGCATCTGCCGCTCGGCCGACCCCGCTCGCCCTGATCTTCCCGGCCACTTGCGGCTAAACCAAATCTTATCGTCGCGCGGCTAATCCCTGGGGGGATGGACCGGGAGCTAGGAGACAGCGTCAAGCGAGCCGTGATCTGGCGCTCGGGCAGCCAGATTTTTGCGCAAGCCATCGCGTGGGCCTCGACGCTGGCAGTGATCCGGATTCTCGAGCCGGCCGATTACGGCCTGTTCGCGATGACGCAGGTCGTGCTCGTGTTCCTCAACTTCCTCAACGGCTACGGCTTTGCGGGCTCGCTGATCCGCGAAGCCGAGCTGACCGAGCAGAAGATCCGCCAGGCGTTCGGCCTGCTTCTGCTTGTCAACGGCGCCCTGGCATTGCTGCAGGTGGGCCTGGCGCCGATCGCGGCCGCCTATTACCGCCAGCCGCAGGTGGCCGCGCTGCTCAGGGTGCAGGCGCTGATATTCCTCGCCACGCCGTTCATCTCGATCCCCGAGGTGCTGCTGATGCGGGCGATGGATTTCCGCCGGCAGGCCCTCGTCAACCTCGCGGCGACGCTCGTCTCGGCGAGCGTGGCGCTCGGCTGCGCGCTCGCGGGGCTCGGCGTGTGGACCCTTGTGTTCGCGCCGATAGCGTTGTTCTGGACCCGCGCCGTGGGCCTGCAGGCGGCGACGCGCGCGCGCTACCGGCCGAGCTTCCGCTTCGCCGGCACCGGGCCGATGGTACGGTTCGGCCTGGCCCTGCTGGCGGGCACCTTCGGCTGGACCGTGATGACCCAGGCGGACACCTTCATCGCCGCGCGGCGGCTCTCGCCGGACCAGCTCGGGCTTTATGCAGAAGGCTTTTTCCTCACCGGTCTCATTGCCAGCAAGTTCCTGCCGCCCCTGAACGAGGTCGCGTTCCCCGCCTATGCGCGCATGCAGCAGGACCGCGAGCTGCTGGCGGCCTCTTTCCTCAAGGCCGTCCGGCTGATCATGCTGGTCACTTGCCCGCTTTACCTCGGGCTGTCGGTCGTCGCGCCCGACGCGGTCATGGTCGCCCTCGGTGACAAGTGGCGTCAGATGGCGCCGTTGATGACGGTCCTCGCCCTCGCCATGCCTGCACTGACGCTGCATATCCTGTTCGCGCCGGCGGTGAACGCGCTCGGCCATACGCGCATCACGATGCGCTCTTCGCTGCTCGGCGCGCTCATCATGCCGGCGGCCTTCTTTGTCGGCCTCGATTGGGGCGCAATGGGCCTCGCATACGCGTGGCTGCTGGCGTTCCCTTTGCTGCCGCTCACCACGTTCCTTCAGGCGCGGAGCAAGCTGGGGCTGGAGGCTCGGCAGCTGGCGACGGCGATCGCGCCGGGCCTGCTGGCGAGCCTCGCGATGGCCGCCGTCGTCTGGCTGCTCGGGCGGCAACTCGGCCCCACTGCGCCGTGGCAACGCCTCTCGCTCGAGGTCGCATTCGGCGGTGCTTGCTACGTCAGCCTGCTCGCGGTCTTTTCGCGCAGCACCCTCGCCGAAGTGGCCGGCCTGATCGTGCGGCGCCAGGGCCCATCTGCCGCAGGGGCGAGCGCCTGATCGCGTTTGCCGTCGAGGTGCGCACCGTGGTATGATCGCATCATGCAACAAGGCTTGTACGGCCAGGTTGCATGGGGAGAGGTCATATGTTTTGGCCCATGCTGCTTGCCGCCGCCGCGGTCGCTGCAGCCGCCGCGGAGGTTCCCGCACTTCCGGACGCTCGCTCAGCCGATGTCCTGAAATTGCAGCCCGCGCCGGACAACCAGCTCACCGTCCCGGTGACGATCGAAGGCCAGGGCCCGTTTCGCTTCACCATCGATACCGGTTCGCAGGCCACCGTGTTGTCAACGCTGCTCGCCGACCGGCTGATGCTCAACGATCGCAAGACGGCCCTTCTCGTGGGCATGGTCAGCAGCGAATCCGTTGAGACGACCTCGATCCAGCAATTCTCGCTCGGCACGCGAATCTTTCCGATTCGCCTCGCCCCGCTGGTCGAACCGGCCAACATCGGTGGGGGCGCAGACGGAATCCTCGGGACCGACAGCTTGCAGGGACAGCGCGTGCTGATCGACTTCAAGAAGCAGCAGATTGTGGTGTCCAATGCGCGCCAGCTCGGGGGGGATCGCGGCTTCGAGATCGTCGTCAAGGCACGCCAGAAGCTTGGGCAACTGATCATCACGCATGCGTACGTCAACGGTGTGCGCACCGCGCTGCTGATCGACACCGGCTCGCCGATGTCGATCGGCAACCCGATGCTGCAGCGCAAGCTGCAAAGCGCAAGGCAGCTCGGCCTTGCCACGATAACCGACGTCAACGGCACCGTGGTGAGCGGCCACACGTTCGAGGCGCAATCGCTGGATATCGGGCGAGCATCGGTAAGTCACTTCCCGGTCGTGTTCGCGGACGCGCCCCTGTTCGCGGTTCTCGGACTGACCGACGAGCCGGCCATGGTCCTCGGCATGAACGAACTGAAGGTGTTCAAACGGGTGGCCATCGATTTCGAACAGCGCCGCATCCTGTTCGACGTCCCCGCGGGCGCCGAGCGCGACACGATATCCTGGCACATGTTCTGACCCGCGCCATCGGCGCTCCATTGCCATATCGCCCGCGAGCGCCCACTTTTCCAATCGATGAGCGAGACGCCGGAAGGACAGGAAAAGCAAGCCGATCCGGCCGACTGGGCAACCGTTCGCCGTTTCCTTCCCTATCTCTGGCCGGCCGGCCGGCGCGATTTGCGCGGGCGAATTCTCGGTTCCGCGGTGTTCGTCGTTCTAGCGAAAATCGTCGTTCTCGCCTTGCCGCTCGCTTACGGCAAGGCGATCGACACGATGGCGGCCAAGGGCAGCGGCGCGTTCTCGCTCGCTCTCGGCCTCGTCCTTGCCTACGCCGCCGGACGCTTCGCGACGGTGGTGTTCGACAACGTTCGCAACATCATCTTCGAGCGTGTCGGCCAGGACGCCGTTCGCCAGCTGACGGAGGACGTGTTCCGCCGGCTGCACCAGCTGTCGCTGCGCTTCCACCTTTCGCGCCGCACCGGCGAAGTGACCAAGACGATCGAGCGCGGGACCAAGTCGATCAACTCGATGATCTACTTCCTGCTGTTCAACATCGCCCCGACGATCGTCGAGATGCTCGCGGTGGCGGTTATCTTCTACACCAAGTTCGGCTGGGGAATGGTCGCGGCTACCGCGGTGACCGTAGTCAGCTACATCTGGATCACGCGCGTGATCACCGAATGGCGCACCAAGCTGCGGCACCGGATGAACGAGCTCGACGGGCTCGCGCTCGCCCGCGCCGTGGATTCGCTGCTCAATTACGAGACGGTCAAGTACTTCGGCGCCGAACACCGCGAGCAGGAGCGCTTCGGCGCCGCCACCCGCGCCTATGCCGAGGCGGCCATCATCAGCGAGAATTCGCTGGGGCTGCTCAACATCGCCCAGGCGGCGATCATGAACCTGATGATGGGCGGCGCGCTGGCCTATGCCGTGTGGGGCTGGAGCAAGGGCCGGCTGACGGTCGGCGACCTGGCGATGATCCAGATGTACCTGACGCAACTGTTCCGCCCGCTCGACTTTCTCGGCACCGTCTACCGGACGATCCGCCAGGGGCTGATCGACATGGCGATGATGTTCCGCCTGATCGACACCGATGTGGAAGTGGAGGACGCGCCGGGCGCGCCTGCGCTGATCGTTCGCAAGCCAACCGTCGTGTTCGACGACGTGGTGTTCGGCTACGATCGCAACCGTGAAATCCTCCACGGGCTGAGTTTCGAGGTTCCCGCGGGCGGACACGTCGCCATCGTCGGCCCGTCCGGCGCGGGCAAGTCGACGATCGGGCGACTGCTGTTCCGGTTCTACGACCCGTGGTCCGGGCGCATCCTCATCGACGGGCAGGACATCCGCCTCGTCACCCAGGAATCGCTGCGCAAACACATCGGTATCGTTCCGCAGGACAGCGTGCTGTTCAACGACACCATCGGCTACAACATCGCCTACGGTCGCGATGACGCCGGCGAGGAGGACGTGATCGCGGCGGCGCGCGGAGCGGCGATCCTGCCGTTCATCGAAAAGCTGCCGTTCGGCTTCGGCACCGAAGTCGGCGAGCGGGGCCTCAAGCTGTCGGGCGGCGAGAAGCAGCGCGTGGCGATCGCCCGCACGCTGGTGAAGAACCCGCCGATCCTGCTGCTCGACGAAGCAACGAGCGCGCTCGACACGCGTACGGAGCAGGATATCCTTGCGACCCTGCGCAAGGTGTCTGCGCATCGCACCAGCCTATCGATCGCCCATCGGCTTTCGACCATTGCCGATTCCGATTTGATCTACGTCATGCACGACGGGCGCCTCGCCGAACATGGTACACATACTGAGTTGCTGCGGCTCGATGGGCTGTATGCTGAGATGTGGGCCCGGCAAGCGCACGAGAGGGACTTGCTGGAGGAGGCCGCGGAATGAGGAGAGGGTTCCTGCTCATGATCACCCCCGCGCTCATAGGGCCCTCGGCGTGTCAGAAGCAGCCGGCACAGGCCGTCGAACCCACGGTCCACGCGATCATGAAGAACAAGGTCGACGCCAACGCCGATGCCTTGTGGGACCTGACCAATCCCGCGCTCAACAACGATGCGACGCTCAACCCCGCCAAGATCGACGATGCCAGCTGGGCGCAGATGGCGCAGCGAGCCCAGGCTGTGGCCGACGCGGCCGGAGAGTTGGCGACCCTCAAGACCCTGAAGCTGGTCGAGCCGGGCCAGGCGATCGCCGACCAGGACCTCGTCGGCGGCAACCCGCCCGACGAGGTGCAGGACTACCTCGACCGCCATCCCGACGACTTCCGCCAGTTCGCCGGCGTGCTGGAGGCGCACATGAGCGACATCGCCGCGGGGGCGAAGGCGCACGACGCGAAGAAGCTCGGCCCGCTAGTCGATCAGCTCGATGGCGTGTGCGAGAATTGCCACCTCGAGTTCTGGTACCCGAACCAGAAGGCCTACATCGAGAAGATCCGCCGGTCCGGCGGCAACGACCCGACAAGCTGATTGCATGGGAGGGAACGATGAGCGTACGTCTTGCCATAGCCGCGATCGTCGCCGCCGCCGTCATGGCCGGGGGGGCCGGACTTGCCGCGAAAAAGGGTCCGGACGCGGTGGCCGTCCGCGCCAACATGGTCGAGGGCGTCAACCCGGCGGCACTGGCGATCTGGGATGTCGGCAATGCCGCCCTGAACGACGAAAACGGGCTGGATCCCGCCCAGATGAACGATGCGGCGTGGCTGAAGATCCAAGAGGCGGCGGAATCGCTTCGCACTTATGCCCACCGCCTCGCCACCGCCAAGGTCATCCGCGCGTCAGGCCCCGACCTGGTCGGCGGCAAGGTACCCGAAGGGGTATCGTCACGCGAGCAGATCCAAGCGATGATCGACGCCGACCCGGCGGGCTTCCGCGCGTCCGCAACCAAGCTCGAACAGGATGCCGACGCTTTGGCGAAAGCGGCCAAGGCGCGCGACATCAAGGCGACGGGCGAGCTGGTGTTCACCTTCGACACGAGCTGCCAGTCGTGCCACGAGAACTACTGGTACCAGAAACAGTAGGCCGTCAGCCCGGGAAGCGGCGGAACTTCGGAAGCTCGTCCAGCGCGGCTTCCCAAGCCAAGGCGTCCGCCATTTGCACGTGCAGCTTGGGCGGAAAGGCCTTTGGCTCGTCGAGCGTGGCGGTGAGGACATCGACCGCCCCGGGCATCGCCGGCTGGTTGAAGTAGAACAGGCTCGTGCCGCAGGCTCGGCAGAACTGGCGCTCGACCCCGGCGGAGGACGCATAGGAGGCAGGCTCGCCCTGCTCGACGGTCAGCGCCTCGGTCGGGTAGCCGACCCATGCGGTCATCAATCCGCCGGTCGTGCGGCGGCAGCTTTCGCAATGGCACACGCTGCTGTGCCGCGGCTCGCCTTTCACCGAATAGCGGATCGCGCCGCAGTGACATCCACCCTTCGCCATTCGCGTCCTCCTTCGATTCGCCGCGAGAACATACAGCGAACATAAAAGGGCGGCAACAATGTTGCTCCCTGCGGGCCGCAGCCCGATCGCGTGGAACCTAGAGGATGTACTTGCTGAGGTCGGCGTCGCCGGCGAGATCGGTCAGCTTGTCGCGGACATAGGCGGCGTCGATCGTCACCGTCGAACCCTTGCGATCCTCGGCCTCGAAGCTGACTTCCTCGACCAACTTCTCCATCACCGTCTGCAGCCGGCGGGCGCCGATGTTCTCGACACTGTCGTTGACCTGCTGGGCAATGCGCGCAACCTCGCGCACGGCATCGTGCGTGATGTCGAGCGTCACCTCCTCGGTGCCGATTAGCGCGCGGTACTGCTCGACGAGGTTGGCCTTGGTTTCGCTGAGGATGCGAACGAAGTCCTCCTCGGTCAGGCTGGCGAGCTCGACGCGGATCGGCAAGCGACCCTGCAGCTCGGGCAGCATGTCGCTCGGCTTGGCGAGGTGGAAAGCGCCGCTGGCGATGAACAACACGTGGTCGGTCTTCATCGGTCCGTACTTGGTGGCGACCGTGGTGCCTTCGATCAACGGCAAGAGGTCGCGCTGCACGCCCTCGCGGCTGACCGAGCCGCCGCGCACGTCGCTGACGGCGATCTTGTCGATCTCATCGATGAAGACGATGCCGTTGGTTTCGGCGCTGGTCAGCGCGGTACGGGCCACGTCGTCCTGGTCCATGCGCTTCTCGGCTTCCTCGTCGACCAGCTTGTCCCACGCGTCGGGCACCTTGAGCTTGCGCCGCTTGAGATTCTGGCGGCCGAACGCCTTGCCCATCATCTCGGACAAATTGATCATGCCGACGCTGCCGCCCATGCCGGGAATTTCCATCGGCATCGCCGGGCTGTCCTCGACTTCGATCTCGACCTCGACGTCGTTCATCGCATTCTCGACGATGCGCTGGCGGAAGCTCTCGCGCGTCGCCTCGCTGGCGTGCTCGCCGACCAGGGCGCGCAGCAGCCGGTCCATCGCCGCCTTGCTCGCCGCCTCGCGCACC
>DATJHD010000042.1:0-9068 GCA_035494275.1 Croceibacterium sp. | reverse complement strand
CGTCTTGAGGTACTCGCTGGGCGTTCCCTGCAACTCGAAGGTCGCCGGATCGGGCCGGATCATCGCGCGATAGGGGCCGCCGGCGAACGCCTGGCAATCGCTGCAATGGCAGATCGCGACGGTGCCGGGCGTGACGTCCGCCTGGTAGCTGATCGCGCCGCAGTGGCATTGGCCGTGAACGCGCATGGCTATCCTTGCCTCACCTCGGCCACATAGCCGTCCGGCCGTGCCAGCATCGCACCGGCCCGTCCGATGCCGCACAGCATTGCGGCCTCGGCCGGGAGGCGCACGCCGTCCTGCGCCGGCGCATCGGGGCCAAGGAGCCAGGTCAGGCGATCCGAGGCGAGGTCGACCGTCGAACGCCCGTCCGGCAGCCAGGCATGGGGCACCCGCGCGCCCGCCCGGCCGCGCGTCTGGTCCGGGTGCAGGCACGCGGGCTCGTCCTCGCGCCGGCCGTCGACCACCGCGTTGGAACGATAGAACTGGCCGATCTCCATCGTCAGCTCGTCGCGTTGTGCCGGTGTCGCCTCGTCGAGCTCCTCGGGCACCGTGCGACGGATGTAGCGGGTATAGGCTTGCTCGACCGTCAGCGCGGCGACGGGCTGGCGCTCCTCCTGGTAGCTGTCGAGCAGGGACTCGTCGGCTTCGCCCTTCAGCACCATGGCCATCTTCCAGGCGAGGTTCGCCGCGTCCTGCACCCCGGTGTTGCCGCCGAACCCGCCGTTCGGCGGCACCACATGCGCGGCATCGCCGGCGAGGAAAATGCGGCCCTTGCGATAGGCATCCGCCCACTTCGCCTCGGCGACCCACGTCGCAACGTCCTCGATCTCGATCGGCAGATCGGGCGCGCCGATCGCCGATCGGACGAGGGCGGCGCAGCGTTCCGGCGAGATGTCATGCGCGACGTGCTTCGCATCGGGAAGCGACATGTCGCCGAGGGTATTGACCACCAGGAAGCCGCGGGTTCCCGCCGCCTCGAAACGGAAAAAACCGCGCTGGTCCGCGTTCATGACGTAGATGACGCCGTGCGGGTCGCCCTGCAGCCAGGGTCGGCAATCGGCGGTGAAGTAGATCGTGATGCTGTCCGACAGCCAGCCATAGCCGTGGGTGCCGATGCCGAGCGCCTCGCGCACCGGGCTGCGGTTGCCGTCGGCGGCGATCATGTACTTGGCGCGGATCTCGCGTTCCTCGCCGCTGGCGAGGTCGCGCACGAGCGCGGTGACGCCCCCCTCGTCCTGCTCGAACCCGACCAGCTCGGTGCGGTAATGGAGGTCGGCGCCGAGCTCCTCGGCACGCCGGCGCAGGAGCGGCTCGAGGCTCTGCTGGGTCATGAAGAAGCGCTTGCACGGGGTATAGGGCTCGACGCCGTCGTTGATGCTGGGCACGAACTTCGCCATCTCGCGCCCGGCGAGGGATTCGACGAGGTTGATGCCACCGTCCGGCCCGAATTGCGCGTGGCTGGCCTCCAGGATCGCCGGCTCGAGGCCGATGCGCCGGTAGGCTTCGAGAGTGCCGATGTGGAAATAGCCGGCACGCGGGTGGATCGAGGTTCCGGCGTGCTTCTCGACCACGTAGGCGCTGATACCGTGGTGACCCAGGAAGGCCGCCGCCGAGAGCCCCACGAGACTCCCCCCCACGATCAGCACTTCGCATTCGGCCCGTTCGTTGTTCGGTTGTGGCATAACGCTCCTCTCCCGGCGCGACCGTAAGGCAAATAGGGCGCGGCGGGAAGACAAGGCGCTACGGGCCATAAAGGGTGGACCATCGCGCGACGCTACGCCTCAAAGGGTAAGATGGCCGCGGCCGTCTGGAGAAGCGCACGCGGACCTCGACCAGTTGCGCGTGAAGGGAGCAGCGCAGGCATAGCCTCATTGGTTCTCAACCACACGGCGAGCGACTGGAACTGGATTTTTTTGGAGAAGAGACGGTCCCGGTACCCTGACTGGCTCCCGCCCATGAAAGGCACTCCGGAAAGCGCCCTAACCCTCAGATTGGTCGGCGATCAGCAGAATCTTCGGGCGCTTGACCCTTGCGGTGATGATCCGCTCTTCGCGGCATTCGGCGGCCGCTCTTATGACTGCCGGCAGTTGCGAAACGATCGCGGACGGCGCTTTCATGGCGGCCGAGAGGCCCAGATTGGATATAACATCAGATAGACATCTAACATCATCCATGTTAAATGGCGAAGATAATGTTAGAAGATGCACGAGAGCTCGACGCGCAAGCCGCTGCTGCTGAAGCATACGTTCAGTCCGCTTTTGGGGAGCGCCTGAGCCTCGATCCCGTCGTGCCCCCGAGCTTGCCCCATTTCCTCCTCGACCGATATCGGTTGTGGCGAGGCACGCTGATGGGCCAATCCCTGATTGTTGCCGCATGGAAAAACTGGCGGCCGGGCATGGGTTTCACAGCGGATTTCGTGAAGCACCGCGAAGTCTTGCGTCGTGAGCTCGGCGTTCCGCTTGTCATCTTGCTCCTAAGCCGCGCGCCGGCGGCCATCCGTCGCCAAATGGTTGAGCGGCGGATAGGCTTTCTCGCGCCGGGAGCCCAACTTTACGTTCCCGAAGCGCTGCTCGACCTGCGCGAGCGTGGCGCGCGCGCCCCTTCCGAACCGAATGAACTGATCACCCCGACCGCGCAGCTTCTTCTCATTGCGATCCTTCTCGGCGAGCAGCTCGAAGACGCAAACCTAACAGAATTGGCCGAGCGACTTGGTGTCGCGGTCATGAGCATGAGCCGCGCGCTGGACGAGCTGGAGGCGCGTCAGATTGCCAGGGCACGGCATGTCGGGCGACAACGGCGTCTGAATATGCTGCTCCATGGGCAGGAGCTTTGGGAGAGCATCAAGAACAGGCTGCAATCCCCGGTGCGTAAGGTGCGCGTCGTCTCCGGCCATCTCGACGACCAATCCGCCCCGCGCGCAGGCGAGAGTGCTCTTGCGCAATACACGATGCTCGCCGCCCCTCGCGTCGATCGCAGGGCGATCGCTGCCGCTCGCTGGAAGCAGGCTGCGGCGCATTTGGAGAACAGCGCCGCGACCCGATTCGCGGAAGACCGCACCGAACTCGAAACCTGGAGCTACGAGCCTCGAACTCTGGCACGTGATGGCGTCGTTGATCCGCTCTCGCTGTACCTGAGCGTCCGGTACGATCCGGACGAACGAGTCGCACAGGCGGCCGAGCAACTGTTGGAGCCTTTCGGATGGTAGTCGGGGTCGATCGCTTTCGAGACCACTTTGCTGGGCATGATCATCAGTACGTGCTGATCGGCGGTGCAGCGTGCGAACTCCTGATGGGCGATGTCGGCCTCGACTTCCGCGCCACCAAAGATCTCGACATCGTTCTTATCGTCGAGGCGCTCGACCCGCCATTCTCAGAGCGGTTTTGGACCTTTGTCGAGGAAGGAGCCTATCAAGTACGCCAGCGCAGTGATGGACAACGCGTCCTGTATCGCTTCCAGAAGCCGAAGACCCCCGATTTCCCGGCGATGCTTGAGTTGTTCTCCCGCACCCCGCCCGGGCTGGTCCTCGCGGACGCAAGTCAGCTCACCCCGTTGCCGATCGGCGAGGAAGCGGCGAGCCTTTCCGCAATTTTGCTCGAAGAGGATTACTATGAGTTCCTGAAGTCGATGGTGCGAACGGTCGATGGCATTCCGGTTCTCGACGAAGCCGCGATCATCCCGTTCAAGGCACGCGCCTGGATCGATCTCGGCGAACGACGGGCGAAGGGTGAGGCGATCGATGAACGCGACGTCAAGAAGCATCGCAACGACGTTGCACGCCTGCTGCAGCTCCTCCCGGCTGACGCGCACTACGCGCTGCCCGACAAGGTCCGCGCGGGAATGGAGACGTTCGTTGCCGCGCTCGAGTCCGCTGAGGAGTTCGACCCCACGCAATTTGCGGTCGACATGACGCGAACAACAGTAATCGAGCGCCTCAAGAGCGCATACGAGTTGTAGGAGCGGGCATCGGTGAGTGGCGATGCCAGTCTGCTTCATTCTTGAGGAGAATGAATCCGACTTCGCGCCTGAAAGCCTCACCGTCATCCAGTGGGCTTAGTGCCGTGTCGAATGGTGGTCCGCCCGCCATGCGTGGGTCGCCAGCCATCGCCCCTGATTGGTCCCGCCAAGAGCGCGGTTTGAAAACGAGGCGCGCTGCGCCATAGACGCGCGATGGACAAGCAAGTTCGCCCGTCGGACGACGTCGAGCACGACGGCCCGCTTTTGTTCGGCCGCGTGCTCGACGGCCAGGGCGGGGCGAGTCCGATCGGCTGGGAAGCCGCGCAGCATTGGCGCCGCGGGCTCGGCCACGAAGTCCTGTGGCTGCATTTCGACCGCACGGTTCCCGGCATGCAGGCATGGCTCGAGGCTCACGGGATTTCGGAGCCGACGGCGGAACTGCTGACCAGCGACGACACGCGTCCCCGCGCCTTCCGCGAGGGCCAGACGCTGGTCGCGACGTTGCGCGGCGTCAACCTGAACCCGGGAGCGGAGCCGGAGGACATGGTCTCGATCCTCGTCTGGTCCGATGGCGTGCGGGTGTTCACCTTGCGCCGCCATTCGATGCAGACGACGCGCGAGCTGGCGCGCGACCTCGACGAGGGGCACGGCCCGCGCGACGCCGGCGGGCTGATCACCTCGCTGATCGAGCGGATGATCGCCCGCATGAATCATTCGATCGTCGACATGAACGAAGCGATCGACGAGCTCGAGCTTACGCCTGTCGAGGACGACCCTTCAGGGACACTCGCGCGGATCACCGCCATCCGCCACAACTGCCTCGGCCTGCAGCGGCACATGGCCCCCCAGCACGACGCGCTGGAAGCGATCAGGCGCGAAGCGCCGCCCTGGTTCGAGGATCACGATCGGCGGGAAATCGCCGAAGCGATCGACCGTCTTCGCCGCTATCTCGACGACATCAACATCAGCAAGGAAAGCGCCGTGGTCCTGCTCGACGAATTGCGCACGATAACGGCGGCGCGCTCCGAACGGACCAACTTCCTGCTCACCGTGGTCGCCTCTATATTCCTGCCGCTGACCTTCATCACCGGGCTCATCGGGATGAACGTGGTGGGAATACCCTACGCCAGCCATCCATATTCCTTTTGGGCCATCGTCGCGGTGTGCGCGGCAATTGCCCTGGTCCAGCTTTGGCTGTTCCGGCGGTGGAAATGGCTTTGAGCGTGTCGGAAAGACTCAATCGGCGTAATCGCGTCCCGAGAAATGCAATTCTCCGGGGCCGTAGAGGTACGAGGGGTCGTATTCGCAATAGCTGACGAGCGCGGCCTTGTCGAAGCACTCGAGCTTTCCGTGGCGGAAGGTCACGCCGGTCGCTTCGCGCAGGCGGCGCAACGCCCGGCTCATGTGAACGGTCGTGGTGCCGCACATTCCGGCCAGCTGGGCCTGCGTCAGCGGCAGGCTGAATCCCGACTGGCTGCCGAGGCCGACAAAGTCGAGGCGCTGGCAAATCTCGCAGAACACATGAGCGACTCGTCCCGCGGCATCGAGGTCCTCCAGCTTGCAGATCCACTCCCGATGGATGGCGGCGTCGAGCAAGGTGGCGAACCACAGCAATCGCGCAAGGTGCGGCTGATCAACCAGGACATCGCGCAGGCGCACGTGCGACACCCGGCCGACCCTCGCCGGCCCAAGCGCGTAAAGGTCGTGGTCGAGGCGCTTGAGCGCGAAGCCCTGCAGGTCGATGAAATCCCCGGGCACCTGCAGGCCGACGATATGCGGGTATCCATTGCGCTCGATGACGCGGCGGGCAAAGCCTTCGATGAGGATCGTGCTGATCGAGCATTCCTCGCCGCGCCGGGCGATCAGCTCGCCGTTGGCGATTTCTTCCTCGCGCTCGATGAGGTCCTCGACCAGCTGCTTCTCGCCATTGCTCAACGCATTGCGGAAACGGCCGAGCAAGAAGCGGCCGGTGCGCGGATAGCGCTGCAATTCACTCGCGACTGCGTTCGACAACGCGACCGCCCCCTGACCAGACTATCGCCGGACTGGATTGACCAGGCCCGTTCCAAGAGGCCTTCGGGATATCAAGAGTGTGGCGCTTGTCCAGCCCCGTGCGCGGCTAATGACGGCGTCATAGTCGCCGTTCGAACAGGAACTCGTGGTCGCATTGTTCGCCGACCCAGAACTCGATATCGGCGATTTTCGAAAAACCGTAGCGGGCGTAGAACCGCTGGGCGCCGTAATTCTCGCTGAAAACAGAGAGCTGTACCGCCTCGCAGCCAATTTCCTTTGCGAATTCTAGCGCCCATTCCATGAGAGCGGCGCCGATTCCGCGCCCGGTGGCCGAAGCCGCGCAGTAGAGCTGGTGCAGCTCCAGCGGCCGAGCCGCGTCCGATTTGGATGCCAACTTGCTCGGCCAGCGGATGAGCGCGTAACCGGCAAGGGCCCCATCGGCTTCGGCAACGGCGATCCGGGTGCCGGGGTCGAGCATTTCCCGGCGATAGACTTGCGGGGTGCGGTGTTCCGCGAGGAAAGCTGCCAGATCCTCCGGCCGATAGAGGTGCCCGAAGGCGGCGACGAAAGCGTCCCTCGCCAGTTCCGCGAGCGCGGGCGCATCGTCGGGCACGGCACGGCGAATGCGAAAGGTCATGCCGGCGCGAGCTCGCGGCCCATGCACAGGCTGAACGCGTCGCTGACGTAGTCGCCGAAGGCCTCGCACTCGGCAAAACCGTGCTTGCGATAGAGCGTCCGCGCGGGCTCGAAGGCCGCTTGCCGGCCCGTCTCGAGCCCGATCCATGTGTAACCGCGCCGTCGCGCTTCGGCGAGGAGGTGGCGCAGGATCGCCTCGCCGGCGCCTTTGCCGCGATAGGCGGTGCTCGACCGCATCGATTTCAGTTCCCCCCGTCGAGGCTCGATCTCCCGCAAGGCGCCGACGGCGGCCAGCGCTTCCCCGTCCCAGGCCGAATAGAACGTCACGTCGCCCTGGCGCAGCCGCTCGGCCGGCATCGCGTGAACCTTTGTGGGAGGCGAAAGCGCATGCGCCTCGGCCAGATGGAGCTCGAGGAGGTCGAGAACCTCGCGCCTTTCGAGGGTGTCCTCCGTGATGCGGTATTCCGGCATTGCGCGCTTGTGCTAGGGGCGGTCGATGGATTCAAGATGGAGTATCGCCATACACGGCGGCGCGGGAACGATCCTGCGCGAGAACCTCACCGAGGCCATGCGAGGCGAGTACGAAGCGGGCCTCGGCGCGGCTCTCGATGCTGGCGCGAGGCTGCTGGCCGAGGGCGGCAACGCGCTCGATGCCGTGGCTGCCACCGTCGTGCTGCTCGAGGACGATCCGCACTTCAACGCCGGGCGAGGCGCGACCTTTACCTTCGATGGCAAAATCGAACTCGATGCCGCCATCATGGACGGCCGCACCCGCGCCGCAGGGGCTGTCGCCGGCGTCACCCGCGAGCGCAATCCTGTTCTGATCGCGCGGGCCGTGATGGAGCACAGCCCGCACGTGTTCCTCGCCGGCGTAGGGGCCGAGCGTTTCGCCCGTGAACAGGGCTTTGAGCCGGTCGATCCGGCCTGGTTCGAAACCGCCGAGCGCCGCCGGCAATTCGAGGAATTCCGCCAGCGCAAGTCCGGGTGGTTCGACGGCAGCGTCAAGTACGGCACGGTCGGCGCGGTCGCGCGCGACCGGCAAGGCCACGTCGCCGCGGCGACCTCCACCGGCGGCCTCACAGGCAAGCGCTGGGGGCGCGTCGGCGATTCGCCAGTGATCGGCGCCGGCACTTACGCCGACGACCGCGCCTGCGCGGTCTCGGCAACCGGGGCGGGCGAATATTTCATCCGCACAGCCGCGGCCAAGGCGATCGCCGACAGGATGGTCCTGCTAGGCGAAAGCGCCCAGGCGGCAGCCGACGCCGTGATCGCCGAAATCGGCGAGCTCGGCGGAGAGGGCGGCGTTATCGTTGCGGCAGCCGACGGCGGCACCGCTTTCGCGCTCAACACGGCCGGCATGTACCGCGGTCGCGCCGACAGCGAAGGCATGCGTGAAACCGCGATCTTCGGCGATGACTAGGCGCTAGCCGCGCGGCCGCGCCTGACGGTAGGTGCCGAGCATGCGCAATTCCTTGCAATGGAACGCCAGTTCCTCGAGCGCGCGATCGATCGCGGGATCGCCGGGCGCGCCGACGATATCGGCGTAGAACATCGTCGCCGCGAAGCTCGCGCCCTTCTGGTAGCTTTCCAGTTTGGTCATGTTGACGCCGTTGGTCGCGAAGCCGCCGAGCGCCTTGTAAAGCGCCGCGGGGATATTCTTCACCTCGAAGACGAAGGTGGTCATCGCCGGCGTATCCTGGAAGCTCGCCGGATCGAGCGGGTGGCGCGCGAGGATCACGAAGCGGGTCGTGTTGTCGAACGCATCGGCGACATTTTCCGCGATAATATCAAGGCCGTAAATGTCGGCTGCGATACGCGGGGCGATGGCGCAGGCCCGGGCGTCGCCCTGTTCCTTGACGAACGCGGCGGCGCCGGCCGTGTCGGGATAAGTCATCGGCACGATCCCGCGCTCGCGCAGCCATTGCCGCGTCTGGCCGAGGGCCTGGGGGTGCGAATAGGCGGCGGCGAAGGGGCCGGCACCGAGCGCCATGACCGCATAGCGGATCGGCAGGAAGTGCTCGCCGATGATCTTGAGACCGCTGTCGGGCAGCAGGAAATGGATGTCGGCGACGCGGCCGTGCTGTGAATTCTCGATCGGGATGATCGCGTATCCGGCGCGCTCCTGCTTCACCGCGTCGAGGGCGTCGTCGAAGCTGAAGCACGGCAGCGGCAGGCATTCGGGCGCCCATTCCATCGCCGCGCGGTGCGAATTGGCGCCGGGCGCGCCCTGGAAGGCCACCGCGCGCCCGGGGAATTGCGCGGCAGCCGCGGTCATCTGCTCGACGAGCGCGAGCGCGGGGGTCGGGAAGCTGTGCATCGGCGCGGCGGGTAACGCGGCCGGCCCCGGGGAACAAGGCGAATTGCTGGGCGCTACGGGCTTGCGAAGAGCGCATGCCCCCACTAGAGCGGCGCCCGGAACTCTCCGCAGGGCAGATCACCGCACCGATGAACGACCGTTTCAATAC
>DATJHD010000041.1:0-3135 GCA_035494275.1 Croceibacterium sp. | reverse complement strand
CCTCCCAAACTTGCCGAAACGGGCATCGAGAGCCTCCAGGACTCCCGGCCGTCCTTGCCACGCCGGCCAATGCCCGAACGACTGGGCATCGGCTACCGCGAAAAAGGGCGACCCGGGCAGTTCCCGGAGGAACACCTGATCGTTATGGAGGTCGGTTTCGAGAGGCGAAAAACCACATGTGGGTTTCTCACAAGTCTCGAGCAGGTGTGAATAGACCCGGGCGGTCGCCTTGCGGTCGAGGGTCCCCCACTTTTCGCGCACGGCAGCAATGCGGGCATCGACGGTGTTGGGCGCGATCTCGAGCTCGCGGGCGATTTGCTTGGTGGTCTTGTGCTGCAGCAGCAGATCGAGCACCTCGACCTGCTTTTGGGTGAGATCCGCGAGCACCTCGGCTGGAACGCGATCGATTACAGTCATCAGAATTCATTGCCCCCAGATCGAACCAGGCTCGCAACGAGCGGAAGAAGCCTTTGTCAGTCCCCCAGATGGCGCCTCGTCTCCGCGGCGGCGTGGTCGAGCAGAGCCGCGGCGAGCGTCAAACCAAGCGCCTCAACCCTCTCCACGCCGTGTTCCAACGTCTTGACGATTTCAACGAGCTCCGCGTGCCGGCTGTCGGCCGCGATCTTTGGGGCGCCGCTTGCCACCGGCTCGTGACTGGTCTCGTCCATGCGTGACAATCTGTCCAAACTTTTTTCGGCTCCGACGCCGCGCCCTTCGGAGGTGATTGGTAACCTCATTGACGCATCGGCACAATGGGTCGGAACGGGACCGAAGTGACTTCCAAGAGCCGCGAGCAAACCAAAGGCCTAAGGGCGAACCCCTAGTGGTCCTCCACGTTGTCTAAGCACAATCCCCTACATAACCCGCCCCCGGGCGACGGACGAGTTGCCGAGGAAGGGGCCTGTGATGACCATGCGCATCAATGTGATCGATCCCGACGTGCGCCGCAGGGCGCGGATTTCCCATGAACTCAACGCGCGCGATGCCCACGTGGAAATCTACGAAGGCCTTGCCGAGCTGAACTTGGGAGGAACGGCAAACGGCCTCATCTTCCTCTGCGACGAGCCGGTGGGCAGCCTCGCGCAGACGATCGACAGGCTGCGCAAGAGCGCCCGGGCGATCATGCCCGTGGTCGGCTACGCAAAGGACCCGCAGCCGGAACATGTCGTCAGCGCCATGCGGGCCGGCGCGCTCGATTACCTGCGCTGGCCATTCGACGAGCGCCTGCTCGACCGCGTCTTCGAGCGCGTGTCGAACTGCGACGACCGCATCGTCCGACAGGAACTCCTCCGCTCCCGCGCCAGGGCCCGCGTTCACGACTTGACCGGCCGCGAGCGGGATGTGCTGACCCACCTCGTCGACGGCCTCTCCAACAAGGAAATCGGCCGCGCCCTCGGCATCAGCCCGCGCACGGTCGAGATCCACCGCGCCAACATGATGACCAAACTGGGCGCCAATTCGTCCCCGGATGCGGTGCGCATCGGCATCTATGCCGGGCTCGACAAGCTGTCCGACACCGTCGAACGGCTCGCCGTCGCGTGAACGCACGGCGGCGTGCCGCCGCTTACGATCCCTTTTTCCGGGCCGTCACCCGTCGCGAGGAATGCCGCCCCGCCTCCTCCTTGGGGGTGGAGCGGGACCGACTAGGCCGCCGCCCTCGCCGCCTTCTTCCGCTCGTGCGGGTCGAGGTAGCGCTTGCGCAGCCGGATGCTCTGCGGCGTCACTTCGACCAGTTCGTCGTCCTGGATGTAGGCGATGGCCTGTTCGAGGGTCATCTTGCGCGGCGGGGTGAGGCGGATGCCCTCGTCCTTGCCGCTGGCGCGGAAGTTGGTGAGTTGCTTGGACTTGAGCGGATTGACCTCGAGGTCCTGCGGCTTGGCGTTTTCGCCGATGATCATGCCGACGTAGAGCTTGTCGCCGGGGCTGACGAACAGCGTCCCGCGCTCCTCCAGCGCGTTGAGCGCGTAAGCCACCGCCTCGCCCTGCTCCATGCTGATCAGCGCGCCGTTGATGCGACCGGTGATCGGGCCTTTGTAGGGGCCATAGCGTTCGAACACGCGGTTCATCACGCCGGTGCCGCGGGTATCGCTGAGGAACTCGCCGTGATAGCCGATCAGGCCGCGGCTGGGGGCGCTGAAGGTGAGGCGGGTCTTGCCGCCGCCGCCGCTGCGCATGTCGGTCATCTCCGCCTTGCGCAGCGCCATCTTGTCGATGACGGTGCCGGCGAATTCGTCGTCCACGTCGACGACGACGGTCTCGTACGGCTCCTCCCGCCCGCCGCCGGGAGCGTCGCGGAACAGGACGCGCGGGCGGCTGATGGAGAGCTCGAAGCCTTCGCGACGCATCGTCTCGATCAGCACGCCCAGCTGGAGCTCGCCGCGGCCGGCGACCTCGAAGGCGTCCTTGTCGTGGCTTTCGGTGACGCGGATGGCGACGTTGCCTTCGGCCTCGCGCTCCAGCCGGTCGCGGATCACGCGGCTCTGCACCTTGTCGCCCTCGCGCCCGGCATAGGGGCTGTCGTTGACGGCGAAAGTCATCGCGAGGGTCGGCGGGTCGATCGGCTGCGCGGCGATCGGAGCGGTAACCTCGGGATCGCACAGGGTGTTGGAGACGGTCGCCTCGGTCAGCCCGGCGATGGCGACGATGTCGCCCGCTTTCGCATGGAGCACGGGCACGCGCTCGAGGCCCTGGAAGGCGAACACCTTGGTGGCGCGGCCGGCCTCGACGAGGTTGCCGGCGACGTCGAGCGCCTTGATCGGCATGCCGGTTTCAAGGCGACCGCTCTCGATCCGGCCGGTGAGGATGCGGCCGAGGAAGTTGTCGCGGTCGAGCAGGGTGGCGAGCATCGCGAAGGCGCCGTCCTCGTCGAGGTCGGGCGCCGGGACGTGATTGACGATGCACCTGAACAGAGGGCTGAGGTCGCCCTCGCGCGCGTTCGGGTCCTCGCTGGCGTAGCCGGCGCGGCCGGAGGCGTAGAGCACCGGGAAATCGAGTTGCTCGTCGCTCGCGTCGAGGTTGACGAACAGGTCGAACACCTCGTCGAGCACCTCGTTGGGGCGCGCGTCGGGGCGGTCGATCTTGTTGACGACGACGATCGGCCTGAGGCCGAGGCCGAGCGCCTTGCCGGTGACGAAC
>DATJHD010000040.1:0-5821 GCA_035494275.1 Croceibacterium sp. | reverse complement strand
ACGTCGATCCCCCCATGATCGAGCAGGTGCTCGATCGCGCCTTCGGTGAGGATCGGCGCAAGCGCACCTCCTACCGTATTCGCGAGGGCATGGACTGGCTCCCGGCGCTGAGCTTCGCCGCGCTGGACGAGAAAGGAATGCTCGCCGGGACCATCCAGGCCTGGCCCGTCGCGCTGACCGATCCCGAGGGGCGCGCGCATCCGCTGATCATGGTCGGGCCCGTGGCGGTGCTGCCGGAGCACCAGGACCAGGGCTACGGCAGGGCGATGATGGCGGCGCTGGCGAGCGGCCTCGATCCGCGAGCGCCGCTGCCCCAGGTCCTGATCGGCGACACCGAATACTACGAACGCTTCGGCTTCACCAACGCCTGGACCCGAGGCTGGCGTTGCCCCGGCCCGTGGGAACCGGCGCGGTTGATGGTCCGCGCCCTCGATCCCGCCGCGCTGCCGAAGGAAGGCATGCTCGGCCCTTGGCGGCCCTGATCCGATCTGGCATCGCTCGATTCCGCGATGCCCGAGCCATCCTCAGCGCTGTTCGACCGCCTCAGGCGGGTGTTCGACGAGGGCCACGGCGTCGAGCTGGCGGACCTGCGCGACGATGCCCGGTTCGCCCCGCCCGAGATCCGGCCGGCAGCGGTGCTGATCGCCGTGACCGACCGGCCCGACCCTGGCGTCCTCCTGACCCATCGGCCGGAGACGATGCGCGCCCATCCGGGCCAGGTCGCCTTTCCCGGCGGCAAGCTCGATCCGGGTGAGGACGCGCTCGAGGCGGCCTTGCGCGAGGCGCACGAAGAGCTCGGCATCGAGCCCGGCAGCGTCCGCGTGATCGGCGCGAGCGACCGGTTCGTGACCGGCTCGGGCTTCGACGTGACGCCGGTGCTCGGTCTCGTTCCGCCCGACCTGCCGATCCGGCCCGATCCGCGCGAGGTCTCCAGCTGGTTCGAGGCGCCTCTGCGGTTCATCCTCGACGAGGCCAATCATGTGCAGAAGCTCGGCGAATTTCGCGGCTTCGAACGGCCCTATCTCGAGATCGACTGGCAAGGGCATCGCATCTGGGGGGTGACGGCAGCGATCATCCACAACCTCTCCCGCCGGCTCGCGTGGCAGGAGCTGATCGATGGATGAGCTGGCGCAGGCCGAGTGGACCCGGCGCGAGGACCTCGCGCGGCTCGTCGCCGCGCTCGGAGCGGACAGGGTCCGCTGGGTCGGAGGCGCCGTGCGTGACACGCTGCTCGGCAAGCCGGTGAAGGACATCGATGCCGCGACGCCGCTTGCGCCGAACGAAGTCATCGACCGCCTGGCGTCGGCGAAAATCCGTTGCGTTCCGACGGGCATCGAACACGGCACCGTCACGGCCGTGCTGCCGGGCGGACCCGTCGAGATCACCACCTTGCGCAAGGATGTCTCGACCGACGGCCGCCGCGCGACGGTCGCGTTCTCCGACGACTGGCAGGAGGACGCCGCCCGCCGGGACTTCACGATCAACGCTTTGTATGCCGATCCGGTCAGTCTCCAGCTGTTCGACTGGTTCGGCGGTCTCGACGATCTCAAGGAGGGCCGCGTCAGGTTCGTCGGCGACCCGCGGCGGCGCATCCGCGAGGACCACTTGCGCATTCTGCGCTATTACCGTTTCCAGGCGCGCTTCGGTGCGTCACTCGATGTCGAGGCGGAACAGGCCTGCAGAGACTTCGCGCCGATGCTCAAGGGGCTGAGCCGCGAGCGCATCGGCTGGGAGCTGCAGCAGCTTCTGGCGGTCGACGACCCGACCGCAACCGTCGTGCGGATGTACCAGGAAGGGGTTCTCGGCGTCGTGCTGCCCGAAGCGGGCGACCGCGAGATCGTCGCCTTCGAGAAGCTTGTCGAGGCGGAGCGCGCCGCCTCGGTGCCGCCATCGGCCATCCGACGGCTGGCGGCTCTTCTGCCGGCCGCGTCAAAGACGGTCGAGCAAGTCGCCGCCCGCCTCAGGCTGTCGACCGCGCAAAGGAAGCGCCTCGCCGCGGCGGCCGACCGCGGTGTGCCGCCGGCAGATGCGCGCGCCCTTGCCTATCGCCTCGGGGCGGAAGAGGCCGTCGATCGGCTGCTGTTGACCGGCAGGGACCCTTCGCCGGTCATCGGCTGGGACATTCCCACGCTGCCGCTCAAAGGCGGTGAGATCGTCGCCAGGGGTGTCGCCGCCGGCCCCGAGGTCGCGCGCATCCTGCAAGCGGTCGAGAGGCGCTGGATCGCCGAGGGATTTCCCAATCGGGAGCGAGTCGAGGTGCTCCTGGCCGAGGAAATGACGCGCAAACCGCCATCCTGAACGCGCGTTTCAGCGCGCCTTCAGGCAGAATCAGCCATTTAGGGGTTGCCATTCCGGCTTTCGGCTGGAACCTTGGCATGGTCCGCTCCGGCGGGCGACCGCGGGCATCGGTTTCGCCGATGAGAGCACCCGGCCACCGGCCGCTGCTCGTCCCGCTCAACAAATCAATGCGTTCCGCCGCGGGAGTGCCCGTGGCCAGGAGCCGCTTCGACCCGGAGGGAAGAACCTTGAAAGCAACCACGAAACTTTTCACCGCCGCCGCGCTGTCGCTTGCGACAGTCTCGGGCGCGGCATTCGCCCAGGCCGCCCATGTGACCGCCGGTGCCACCGTTTACGGCTCCGACGGGAGCGCGGTCGGAACTGTCGACAAGGTCGAGAACGGTGTCGCCAGCCTCAACACCGGCAGCCATGTCGTCGGGCTGCCGCTCGACAAGTTCGGCAAGAGCGACAAGGGCCCGACCATTGCCGTGACCAAGGCACAGCTCGATCAGCTGGCCGAGCAGGCGAGCGCCCAGGCGGGAGCCAAGGTCGATGCGGCACTGGTCGCGGGCGCCGCGGTCGTCGACAACAACGGCACCGCCCTCGGGACGATCGACAAGGTCGACGGCGACAACATCGTCCTCAAGACCGACGCCGGCTCCGTTACGCTGACCCGCAAGTACTTCGCCGTGGCGCCGAGCGGCGGCCTGATGGCGCTGGTGACCAAGGACCAGGTCGAGGCGACCATCAAGGGCGCAAAGCCTGCGACGGAACAATCGTAAGCCAAGGGTCATCCCCCCCGGGGGGTGATGGCGGCCCACGGGGCTGACGGCGGGGATTTCCAAGCGGGCGCTGCGCCTGCGGCAGGTCCCCCAACACCCTTGGGACGGTTCCGCTCCCCGTTCCGGGGGGTTGACGGCGACGCTGCTTGTCAAAACCGGTTGTCCTTGGGAAACCCCCTCGGCGGCAGACGCCCCGCGGCGCCGCGGGCAACTTTCCACTGGCGGACGTCGTCTTCGGTGCGGGTCCGGCCGCTTTCGCCGCCCATCTGCCAGCTCAGGCCTTCGTCGAGCTTCAGCGTCGTCGCGTCGGCGAGGCCCCCGTCGCGATAGCGCTGCAGCGTGACACCCTGTCCGCGCGCCATCACCGGCAACTCCTCCAGATGGAAGATCACCAGCTTGCGATTGTCGCCGACCACCGCGACATGGTCGTGCGCGGGATCGATCGGCCGGGCGACCACCAGCTTCTGGCCCGCCTTGAGGTTGACCACCCCGCGCCCCTTTCGCGTCTCGGCGAGCAACTCGTCCGTCACCGCCGCGAAGCCCTTGCCCACGCTTGAGGCCAGCAACAATTGCGTGCCCGGCTTGTGCACGATCAAGGCGACGATCTGCGCCTCGGCATCGATGTCGAGCGTGTTGCGGATCGGCTCGCCGAAACCGCGCGCGCCTGGAAGCCGGTCGGCGCCGAGCGTGTAGAAGCGCCCGTCGTCGGCGGCGAGCAAGAGCTTGTCGGTGGTCTGCGCGTGTATGACGAACGCTTCCTCGTCACCTTCCTTGTACTTCCACTCCTGTTCGAGGTGGCCGCGCGCCGCGCGGATCCAGCCGCGTTTCGAGAGGATGACCGTCACCGGTTCCTTCTCGATCATCGCGTCCATGCTGAACTCGACCGTCGGCGCCGCCTCCTCGATCGTCGTGCGCCGCCGGCCGAGCGCGGTATCCTCGGCGTAGTCCTTGCGCAGCGCGGTGAGGTCGCGCTTCAGCCGGGTGCGCTGGCGGGCGGGCGAATCGAGCAGCTTTTCGAGCTCGGCACGCTCGGCCAGCAGGTCGTCCCGCTCCTGGCGCAGCTCCATTTCCTCGAGCTTGCGCAGGCTCCTCAAGCGCATGTTGAGAATCGCCTCGGCCTGGCGGTCGGTCAGGCCGAATTCCGCCATCATCACCGGCTTCGGCTCGTCCTCGGTGCGGATGATCTCGATCACCCGGTCGAGGTTGAGGAAGGCGATGATGTAGCCCTCGACCAGCTCGAGCCGGTCGGCGATCTTCTGCAGGCGATGGCGGCTGCGGCGCTGGAGGATGTCGATCTGGTGGAGCAGCCAGTGCTCGAGCAACTCCTTCAGGCCCATGACCATCGGCGTGCGGGTGGCGTCGAGCACGTTGAGGTTGAGTCCGAAGCGCACCTCGAGGTCGGTCAGGCGATAAAGCGATTCCTTGAGCAGCTCGGGATCGACATTGCGACTCTTGGGCACGAGGACGATACGCACGTCCTCCTCGCTCTCGTCGCGCACGTCCTCGAGGATCGGCACTTTCTTGTCGGCAATGACCTGGGCGATCTGCTCGATCAGCTTGCCCTTCGGCACCTGGTAGGGGATTTCAGTGATGACGAGCTGGTATTGTCCGCCTCCGAGCCGCTCGATGCCGGCGTTGCGGTCGGCGTCGTCCTTCGCCTCTGGAGCGAAGAAACGGGCGCGGACGCGGAACGAGCCGCGGCCCGTCTCGTAGGCCTGCGAAATCGCCTCCTTGCTGTCCACGATGAGGCCGCCGGTCGGGAAGTCCGGCCCCTGGAACAGCTCCATCAGCCGGCCGTGCTCTGCGTAGGGATTGTCGATCAGCTCGAGCGTCGCGTCGATCACTTCGGCGACATTGTGGCTCGGGATGTTGGTCGCCATGCCGACGGCGATGCCGCTGGCGCCGTTGGCGAGCAGATTCGGGAACAACCCGGGGAAGAGCGACGGCTCCTCTTCCTCGTTGTTGTAGGTCGGGACGAAATCGACGGTGCCTTCGTCGAGCCCCTCCATCAGCTGGATCGCCGTCCTGGTCAGGCGGCACTCGGTGTAACGCTCGGCCGCGGCGCCATCGCCGTCGATGTTGCCGAAGTTGCCCTGCCCTTCGATCAGCGGGTAGCGCAGCGTGAACGGCTGGGCCAGGCGGACCAGCGCGTCGTAAAGCGCGAGGTTGCCGTGCGGGTGGTACTTGCCCATCACGTCACCGGTGATGCGGGCGCATTTCTTGAACGCGCTGTCGGGCCTCAGGCCGAGCTGTCGCATGCCCCACAACAGACGCCGGTGGACCGGCTTCAGCCCGTCCCGCAAGTCCGGCAGCGAGCGAGCGGTAATCGTCGAGAGCGCATAAACGAGGTAGCGCTCGGACAAGGCACTGTCGAAGGGGGCATCGACGATCGCGTCGAACGGGTCTTTCTCGTCATCCACGGTAGGCATCATGCGGCTGGCCCTAACACCGCCACGGCCCGTGGGACAGCGCGGAACGGGGGGCTTTCCCCACCGTTCGCCGGGCAAATCCCCTCGGCACAGGAGACCCCCGCGATGGCCAAGCGTATCATGATCCTTGCAACCGACGGCTTCGAGCAGTCGGAGCTCGAAAAGCCGAAACAGGACCTGGAGGACGCCGGCTTCGAAACGGTCGTCGTCGCCCCGCACGAGGGGGAGATAAGAGGCTGGCGGCACACCGACTGGGGCACACCGGTCAAGGTCGACATGACGCTCGACAAGGCGAGCGAGGCCGGGTTCGACGCGCTGGTCCTTCCAGGCGGC
>DATJHD010000039.1:0-9427 GCA_035494275.1 Croceibacterium sp. | reverse complement strand
GCGCACCAACCTCGCCAATCGGATCGAGAGCGCCAATGCCTATCTCGTCAACACGCACCCGGGCTGCCGGCACGACTGCATCTTCCTGATCTGCGACGACTGCGGCCAGGCCATCCACCTCGACGACGACAAGCTCACCAGCGCCCTGAGGGATGCTGGCCAGCGCCACGGCTTCGCCGACGTCCGCCCCGTGGTCGAGCTGCGCGGCCTGTGCAACGAGTGCGCCGGCTGAGCGCTTCGCTCGACCATTTTCATGAGCATGGCTGGATGCGCCTGCCGGGGGCATTCAGCGCCGAGGCGGCCGCGGCGATGCGCGAGGTCGTCTGGCAAGGCCTGGCCACGACCGGAATCGATGCCGGCGATCCGGCCACGTGGACGATCGAACGGCCTGGCCACCTGCAGAAGCTGAGGAGTCATCGCGCTTTTCGCGCCGTCGGCAGCCCGATCGTCCTGCAAGCCATCGCCGCGATCATGGAACGCCATCCTTGCCCCGCGCCCAGGGATTGGGGGTCGCTGTTCATCGCCTTTCCCACGACGAGACCATGGAGCATTCCCGTCAGCGGCTGGCACATCGATGCAAAGTACACGAGCCCCCTCCGGCCCATCGGAGGGGTGAAGACGTTCGCGCTCCTGGGTGATGTCGCCCCGCGCGGCGGAGGCACGCTGGCCATCAGCGGATCGCATCGGCTGGTCCATCGGTGGTTCGGCGAAAACCCTCCGCCTGCGAGCGCAAGAAGCGCGGACATGCGCAAGCTCCTGATGGCGCACCCTTACATGCGCGACCTGCACGCGGCCGGCGACGCGCACGAACGGAGCGCGCGTTTCATGGCTGAACACGAGCTGGGCATAGGCGTGACGCTGCAAGTCGTCGAGTTGACCGGAACGGCAGGCGACGTGTTCCTCCTCCACCCGCTGACGATACATGCCGCCGCTCCCAACGCCGGTTCGGCGCCTCGGTTCATGCTGAGCGGCGGCGTCACGACCGACATGTGGGGCTGGGACCGCCCCCGAGGCGCCATGGTGTGAACTGGGCCGGCGTTCATCGACACGAGTCGCCTGCGCGTGTAAGCGGCTGACATGACGTCGTCTCCCGAAACGCCGCTACTCGATACCGTCGAGACGCCCGAAGACATCCGCAAGCTGGCACCGAGCCAATTGCGCCAGCTGGCGGACGAGCTGCGCGCGGAGATGATCGACGCCGTCGGCAGCACCGGCGGGCATCTCGGCTCGGGCCTCGGGGTGGTCGAGCTGACGGTCGCCATACACTACGTCTTCGACACGCCCGAGGACCGGCTGATCTGGGACGTCGGCCACCAGGCCTATCCGCACAAGATCGTCACCGGTCGGCGCGACCGCATCCGCACCTTGCGCCAGGGCGGCGGCCTTTCGGGCTTCACCAAGCGCAGTGAGAGCGAATACGATCCATTCGGGGCGGCGCATTCTTCGACCTCGATCAGCGCCGCGCTCGGCTTTGCGGTCGCCAACAAGCTATCCGGCAGGGCCGGAAAGGCGATCGCGGTGATCGGCGACGGCGCGATGAGCGCCGGCATGGCCTACGAGGCGATGAACAACGCCGAGGCTGCCGGCAACCGCCTGATCGTGATCCTCAATGACAACGACATGTCGATCGCGCCGCCGGTCGGCGGCCTGTCGGGCTATCTCGCCAGGCTGGTCTCGAGCCCGAGCTACCTGCACTTGCGGCACTTCGCGAAGAAGGCGATCCGGCGCATTTCCCGCCGCGCGTACGACACGGCCGAGAAGGCGGAGGAATTCGCCCGCGGCATGATGACGGGCGGCACGCTGTTCGAGGAATTGGGCTTCTATTACGTCGGCCCAATCGACGGGCACAATCTGGAGCAGCTCGTGCCGGTGCTCGAGAACGTTCGCGACGCCGAAGAAGGACCGATCCTGGTCCATGTCGTGACCAAGAAAGGCAAGGGCTACGCTCCGGCCGAAAACAGCGCCGACAAGTACCACGGCGTGCAGAAGTTCGACGTCATCACCGGCGAGCAAAAGAAAAGCTCCGGCGGCCCGCCCGCCTACCAGAACGTGTTCGGCGAGACGCTGGCCAAGCTCGCCGACAGCGATCCGCGCATCTGCGCGATCACCGCGGCGATGCCGAGCGGAACCGGGGTCGACAAGTTCGCCGCCGCACATCCCGACCGCGCGTTCGACGTCGGCATCGCCGAGCAGCACGCGGTGACCTTCGCCGCCGGCCTCGCCGCGCAAGGCATGCGCCCGTTCTGCGCGATCTACTCGACATTCCTGCAACGGGCATTCGACCAGGTCGTGCACGACGTGGCGATCCAGAACCTGCCCGTGCGCTTCGCCATCGACCGCGCCGGCCTGGTCGGCGCGGACGGCGCGACCCACGCGGGCAGCTTCGACATCACTTACCTCGCGACGCTGCCCAACTTCGTGGTCATGTCACCGGCCGACGAGGCCGAGCTGGTCCACATGACCTACACCGCCTCGCTCCACGACGACGGGCCCATCGCCTTTCGCTATCCCCGCGGGGCCGGCATCGGTGTTGCGCTTCCCGCGGCGCCCGAGAAGCTTCCCATCGGGAGGGGCCGCATCGTTCGCCAGGGCAGCAAGATCGCGGTCCTGTCGCTCGGCACGCGTCTTGCCGAGGCGCTGAAGGCTGCCGACCAGCTCGATGCCAAGGGCCTTTCCACCACCGTCGCCGACTTGCGTTTCGCCAAGCCGCTCGATTCCGAGCTGATCCGCAAGCTGATGGCGACGCACGAGGTCGTCGTCACGGTCGAAGAGGGATCGATCGGCGGGCTCGGCGCTCACGTCCTGACGCTTGCCAGCGACGAAGGACTGACAGACAGCGGCCTCAAGATCCGCACGATGCGCCTGCCCGACACGTTCATCGACCAGGATGCGCCGGAGAGGCAATACGACCAAGCCGGCCTCAACGCCCCGCACATCGTCGACACCGTCCTGGGCGCGCTGCGCCACAACAGCGCCGGGGTGGAGGAAGCACGCGCTTGATGGGTGCTGCTGCTTAGCCTTGTTCGCCCTGTTGGAGCCGCCGAAGTCCGGGATGTCGGCGAGCGCTGATGACCTTTCCCGAAGCCTGCCGATGGCACTGAAGGTGCCATCCGCTTCCAGGACCACGACGGCGATGGCTTCCGGCGCGGCATAACCGTGTCGCCTTGCAGCTGCTGATCGCCGTTCGCGCGAGCGGCTCCCGGGACGGATACTTGCTCCTTCATGCCAAGGCTCCGTCTGCCGCCGCACTGGCGGCGGTAACACTTGGTCCGTGAAAGTTGCCCTCTGCGGCTATTGGGGCCGGGTCTGGGGGTGCACGCCGGCTTCCTGCGCTTCGTACCCGGCTTCGCCTTGGCCGAGCAGGTCGTCGCCGACGTCTTCGTCGCGGAGCGTGTCGAGGTGCATCAGGCGTTTAACGAACGGCGCGACAACCAGCACTGCGATGCCGAGGCCGACACCGAGCCAGCCGATCTTGTCGTACATCGCCAGCGAGGCTTCCTTGGTCATCTCGCCTCCCTCGCCGCCGATCGCCTCCCCGATCTTGCCGGCGACGAACTCGCCGCCGGCCGTCGCGAAGAACCACGCGCCCATGATCAGCGAGGCCATGTAGCGCGGGGCGAGGCGATTCATCGCCGAGAGGCCGACGGGCGACAGGCACAGCTCGCCCGTCGTCTGCAGCAGGTAGAGGAGGAACACCAGAATCGCGGCGACCTTGAGGCCGCCCATCATTTCGGCGCCCCACACGAGCACCAGGAACGAAAGGCCGACCTGGATGAGACCGAGCCCGAACTTCGCCGGCGTCGAAGGCTCGAGCCCGCGCTTGCCGAGCGCCGTCCACAGCCACGCGAACAGCGGGCCGAGGGCGACGATATAGATCGGGTTGATCGACTGGAACAGCGATGTCGGCACGCCGCCGCGGTCCACGAACCTGTCGGTGAACAGGTTGAACGAGCCGCCCGACTGTTCGTAGATCCCCCAGAACACCGGTTCGAGGAGGATCAGGAAAAGCACGACAAGGAGCCTGTCGCGGGTTTCGCGATCGTGCCGGAAGGCTTCGACCAGCACATAGAGAAGCAGCACGACGCCCGAGACGAGCAGCAAGGTGCCGATGACGTTCTGGTACTGGATCAGCAGCCAGATCGCCACCACCGCCGCGAAGCCGACCGCGTAGAGAACGGCCTCCACGCTGACGCCCATCGGACGCGCCTTCAAGCGCACCGGATCGGGCGGCTCGCCGCGGCCGCGCAGCGCCGGCTTGCCGAGCACGAAGATGATGAGGCCGCAGACCATGCCGATGCCGGCAAGGCCGAATCCGTAGGCCCAACCGATCGTCTCACCGAGGTAGCCGACGAGGATCGTGCCGAGCGCCGAGCCCACGTTCACGCCCATGTAGAAGATCGTGTAGGCACCGTCGCGGCGGATGTCGGTCAGACGATAGAGCTGGCCGACGATGACCGAGATGTTGGCCTTGAGGAAACCCGAGCCGACGATGATGAACGACAGCGCCAGCCAGAAGACATTGATCGCCGGGTCGGCCTGCTTGACCAGCGGATCGACGACCCCGCCCTGCCCTTCCACCGCCATCAGAAGGTGACCGAACGCCAGCAGGATGCCGCCGAACAGCACCGCCTTGCGCTGACCCAGATAACGGTCGGCGAGCCAGCCGCCGAGCACGGGAGTGATGTACACCAGGCTGGTGTAAGCGCCGTAGATGAGGTTCGACTTGCCGTCGTCGAACAGCCACCACTTCGTCAGGTACAGGATCAACAGAGCGCGCATGCCGTAGTAGGAAAAGCGCTCCCACATCTCGGCGTAGAACAGCACGAATAGCCCGCGCGGATGGCCGACGACCTCCTCGCTCTTGCGCGTCGCGATGATGCCGCCGATCGCCAGCACGGCGAACAGCGATACGGCCGCGATCGCCGCGATCCAGTCGCCTTGGTTCCACAACGCGATGTCTTTCATGCAAGCCTGTCCCTGGTTGCGGCTCTCGTGCGGGGCCCTTGCGAAACGGCGAACCTAGAGGATGGGTCCGGTTTGTGAAGCGTGTTTCGTTTCAGACGAAACCGCCACGGCGCCTTGACGCGAACGACTGTATTATGGCACTGATGCACCGATGAACGACGATAACCGTCCGGTCTATCTCAAGCTGCGCGACATCATCGCGGCGGGAATCATCGAGGGCCGCTATCGCGAGGGCGACATGCTTCCGTCGGTGCGCGCCTTCGCCTCCGAGCAGGGCGCCAACCCGCTCACCGTCGCCAAAGCCTATTCGCAGTTCCAGGCGGACGGACTGATCGACGTTCAGCGCGGTGTCGGAATGTTCGTCACCCCCGGTGCGGCCGAGCGCCTGCGCGAGACCGAGCGGCGCCACTTTCTCGATGAGGAATGGCCGGCCATTCGCACGCGGATGGATCGGCTCGGGCTCGATCCGGCTGCCCTGCTGCACGAAGCTTGAGCCTTCGCGCCCATTCATGCCAAATTTTGCGTAACATTTGTTCATGGACAGATTGCGCTGCGCGTTTTTGTCTGGCAATCAGGCGTTTGCGGTCGCCAATTGGCAGTCCGTCCCGATCGGGGCGGACTGCAACGAGGCGCAGATGGGCTGGTGCGGCTTAATCTGGGCCCGGGGGTCCGGGGGGAAGTACAATGATTAGATCGGAGCTTCTTCAGGCTCTTGCGACAGATAATCCCGACTTGCGGCCGGAAGAGATCGAGCAGGTCGTGTCGATATTCTTCGACGAGATCGCCAAACGCCTGGCCGAGGGCGGCAGGGTGGAACTTCGCGGCTTCGGAGCGTTTTCGACCCGCGGGCGCGAGGCGCGTACCGGGCGCAATCCGCGCACCGGCGAGGCGGTGAAGGTACCGTCGAAGCGCGTGCCCTATTTCAAGCCCGGCAAGGAAATGCGCGAACGGCTCAACGCCGACTGATCGCAGGCATCCCCGAACTTGGCGGTCCCGCCTCGGCGGGCCGTTGGCGTGCGTTCGCCAGCGTGGTTTCAGCCCCGGTTCGGCGGCAAAAGAAAGGGCGGCGCGGTGGTCCGCGCCGCCCTTCCCTTTTGCGTACGGCGTTGAGCGTCAGCCGCGTTCGCCCTGGGGCGCCACGGCCGGAGGCGGCGGAGCCGGGCAGGCCTGGTCGATCGGAACGACCGAGTTGTCGAGGCACTGCTTGTAGGTCGGCACCGGCGCAGGCGGCGGCGGCGGCGGTGGCGGCGGAGCTGCCACGGGCGCCGGAGCCGGCGGCGGAGGCGGTGGCGGCGGAGCTCCGAAGTTCCGCCGCAGCGACAGCAGCCAGGTCCGCGGCATGCCGGGCTGGCCGAGCACCGCTCCGAGCGACGTCGTGACGTCCTCCTTGGTGACGAAGTAGTACTTGTTGAAGATGTTCTTCACCTCGAGCGACAGCTGCCACTCGTCGCCAGGCGACTTGTAGTAGATGCGGCCGTTGGCGAGGAAGCGACCCGGAATTCTGCCCCACGGGTCGTTGAACGTTTCCGAGAAGATCTTCGACTGATAGGCCCCGTCGAGGCGGATGCCGAAGGTGCTGTCGTTCGCCATCCGATAATCGTATTGGGCGCCAAGGCTCCAGGTCCACTTTGGCGTGTACGGCGTCGTCTCGGAGCCGTTGAGGCCCGCCGGCGCAACCGACGCCTTGTTGTACTTGAAGTCGATGTAGCTCAACGAGCCGTCGATCTCGAAGCCGGCAGCGGGATGCGCCTCTATCTCGAGTTCGAAGCCCTTGACGGTTGCCTTGCCGACGTTGCGCGGCTGGATGCACGGGGTCGAAGGGCACGCCGAGAGCGTCAGGATGATGTCATTGAACTTGTTATAGAAGGCCGCGCCGTTGAGCCGCAGACGGCGATCGAACAGGTCGGACTTGAAGCCCACTTCGTAGGTCGTGAGCGTCTCCGGCTTGAACGGCTTGATCTGGTTGCACGGCGGGGACGGAATGACGTGCCCGCTCGAATCCAGAGTCACCGGCGGGCACTCGCCGGTCGAAGGACCGAAGAACGGACGCGGGTTGACGCCGCCGCCCATGTAACCCGTCGAGATAGAAGCGTAAGCAAGGAATTCAGGCGAGAAGCGGTAGTCGGTCACCGCGCGCCAGTCCCACCGGGAGCCCTTGAAGCTGCCTTGCACGCCGTAAAGTCCGGTGAGCAGGCAGTTCGGCGTGTTGCCGATGCTGGTCGGCCCGAACACGCCCGTACCGTTCACAAAGAACTCGCAAACAGGCGGGAACCCCGGGCCGAGAAGCGAAGGCTGGTCGACAAATGGAACGGTCCCATCAGGGTTGCTGCGGAAATATGTGTAGACCTTCTTGTCCCAAGACCGGCGAACGCCGCCCGAGACGCTCCACGCGTCGGTCGGATGGATTGTGCCGTTGAAAAACAGCGCCTTCGATGAAGACGGAGTCAAATCCGGTCCGTGGACGAAGTCGATACCTGCATAGTTCAGGTCGACGCGCGCGGTGTAACGCGCGTGCTGCTTCATGTAGAAGCCGCCGAGCGTATAGTCGAAGAAGCCGTTGCCGAGGTCTCCGCCGAGGCGCAGTTCCTGGCTCCAGGCGTTATGATTCAGCTGGTTGTCCAGTTGCGCGACGGCAACGGGTGACGCATCCTGATCCTGGCTGAAGTTCGACTGGTACTTACGATAGGAACTGATCCAGGTGATCTTGGCGGCGTCGCTTATATCCCATTGGACGTCGCCCATGACGCCCCAGCCCTTGAAATCCGAGTTCTGCAGAGCCGCGTAGGGCTTGTAGGGCGCTTGCTGGGTCGGAGCCATGGCATCAAGGAAGTTCGCATATGTCATGTAACGCCGATCAATGCCGGATGGCAGATCGGCGCCCGTGTCACAGCTATACTGGCCGAATGGAACGAAATGACAGTCATACGGCACGGCCGTCCCGTCGCGGCCAGGAAGCCAGGGGCCGCCATTGACGTTCGTTGCCGCAAGCGGAACTGACGGGTCGAACGGATTCGGGTTCGAAGCCGTCGGCCCCGGACGGCCTGCCGCAATGAGGATGTCCGGTACCGGGCTGTCCTTCTCGTTGGTGTAGTCGGCTGAGATGTTGACATCGATATTGCTTGCCGGCTGCCAACGCAGGGCGAAGCGGCCGGCCTGCATGTTCTGGCTGCCCTCATGGCCAACCACCTTGTAATGGCCGCGAGCGTTGTTCGCCGGGACGTTCGAGTTCGGATGCGACAGGCCGTAATCGACGATGTCGACCCAGCCGTCATGGCTGGTCGCGACGCCAGAGACGCGTGCGGACAAAGTATCGCTGATCCTGATATCGGCCATGCCGCGCAAGTGCAATTCGTTGAACGAGCCATAGCCTGCTTCGAGGTACCCGGTGTTCGAGCCCTCGGGCTTCTTGCTGAACAGCTTGATCGAGCCGCCGATCGAGTTCTTGCCGCCGAGCACGCCCTGCGGACCGCGAAGGATCTCGATGCGGTCGACGTCCATGATGTTGAGCAGTGAGCTCGACAGGGTCGGAATGTAGACGTCGTCGACATAGATGCCGACGCCGGGCTCGAGCGCGTAGTCGAAGTCGGTCTGGCCGACGCCGCGGATGAAGGCGATGAGGCCGATGCCGCCGGTCTGCGGTTGCGCGCTCAAGGTAACGTTCGGTGCTTGAGCTGCGACCTGGGCAATATCGGTCTGTCCGCGCTGGTCCAGCATGGCGCCGTTGACCGCGGTGATGGCGATCGGGGTGTTCTGCAGGCTGGCGGCGCGGAATTCGGCCGTGACGACAATTTCGTTTGTCGTGTTGGTTTCATTTCCAGACGTCTGGAGATTGGGATTGCCTGCCGTCGCCTGACCCTGCGTCGTCGTGGTGACTTGCGTCGAGGCGTTGCCGGAAGGTGTCTGATTTTCCGGTTGGGCCTGGTCCTGGGCGTATGCCGGGCTGGCCAGGGCCGTCATCAGGGCGAGAGACGAAACGAATCCGGAGCTCTTCAAAGTCATCAGGCTTCCTCCCAATGCGGACCGCCCCCGCGGTTCCGCCCAGTCCATTCACCTGCTCAGCGACCCTCCCGGCTTCTGCGGCCGGGAATGAGCATATCTCTGGAGAAATTGCGGCTTGGCTACATCGAGCCGCAGTCTCCCCTCCACACTCAATCCTAACGGGTGTTACATCGGAGACAAGCGCGAGCGCGCACGGATTGTTGGTAACCCGCCGCATTGTCGCAAAGAAGCAACACTCCCGGGCGCCGCTCCTTGCGCTTCCTTGCGCGAGGTGGGTCTTGCCTTGGCGACTTAACCGCCCCACGCTGCGATGGCCGGCGGCGGAGAGGAACGAGCGAATGGCGAGCATGAACGACGAGGTGCGGCCGTCGCACAGCATCGGTTACGAGTGGACGGTCGTGCTGCTGCTCGGGCTCGCGTTCGGCTTCGCGTACTTCGACCGCATGGCGATGACATTCCTCTC
>DATJHD010000038.1:0-2054 GCA_035494275.1 Croceibacterium sp. | reverse complement strand
CTCGAGGACGTCGAGGAGCCGGCGAGCGCTCGTGGCAGCAACGTCATCGACCTGATGGCGGCGCTCAAGAAGTCGGTCGGCGGCAAGGAGGAAGGGAAAGCGCCCGCCAGCAAGGCGGCGACGAAGAAGGGTGCGGCGCATAGGAAGGCGCCGGCCAAGAAGGCCGAGCCCAAAGCGAGGAAGCGAGCGTAAATGGCCGCCAACGCCCTCGCCGAATACAACCGCAAGCGGAACTTCAAGAAGACCGCCGAGCCAGCGGGCAAGATCGCCCCCAGCGCAGGCGGCAACCGCTTCATCGTCCAGAAGCACGAGGCCACGCGGCTGCACTGGGACTTTCGTATCGAGGCCGACGGCGTCCTGAAGTCGTGGGCTGTCACCAAGGGCCCGTCACCCGATCCCGACATCAAGCGCCTCGCCGTGCGCACCGAAGACCACCCGCTCGCCTACGCCGAGTTCGAGGGCATCATCCCCGAGGACGAATATGGGGGTGGCACCGTGATGTTGTGGGACAAGGGGACATGGGAACCGGCGCCGGGAAAGAGCTGGAAGGACCTCGAGAAAGGCCACCTTCACATGATCCTCCACGGCGAGCGGATGAAGGGCGAGTGGCTGCTCATCCGGCTCAAGAAGAAGCCGGGCGAGAAGCGTGAGAACTGGCTACTGCGCAAGCTCGACGATCAGTATGCAGAAGCGGGCGATGCCCTGGTCCAGCGCGGGCTCACCAGCGTGCTCACCGGCCGCACGATGGCCGAAATCGCCGCCGACAGGAAAGGTGAGTTCTCGCTTTCCGGCAAGAGCACCTCCGCGTTCAAGGCGCAGATGAGGAAGGCCGCGGCGCGCAATGCCGAGGTCGGCAAGGGTCGCGCGACGGCGAAGACGGTCAAGACCCTGCCGAAGTTCCGCGCGCCCCAGCTGGCGACGCTCGTCGACGAGGTGCCTGCCGGCAACGGCTGGATGCACGAAATCAAGTTCGACGGCTACCGCGCGCTCGTCGCCTGCGCCGGAGATAGGGTAAAGGTCTATACCCGCAAGGGCCTCGACTGGACCGACAAGTTTACGCCTCTCGTCGAGCAGTTCCAGGCCCTCGACTTGCCGAGCTGCCTGATCGACGGCGAGATCGTCGCCTATGACAAGGACGGCAATCCCGATTTCTCCTCGCTGCAGCAGGTGCTCAAGCGCGGCCACGGGTCGCAGAAGGGAGGCGACAACCTCGCGTTCTACGCGTTCGACCTGATCGAGCTCAATGGCGAGGACCTGACCAGGCGACCGAACGTGGAACGCAAGGAACGTCTCGAGGCGCTGCTCGCTCACGCCAAGGCGCCGATCCACGTCGCCGACCACGTCATCGGCGCGGGCGAGAAGCTGTTTTCGGCGATGTGCGATGCGGGACAGGAAGGGATCATCTCCAAGAAGATCGATGCCCGCTATTCGGTCGGCAAACGGACGAGGAACTGGGTCAAGGTCAAGTGCACAAGGCGGCAGGAATTCGTCATCATCGGCTGGAAGAAGTCCGAAGCGCGCGGGCGGCCGTTCTCCTCGCTGCTGCTGGCGCAGAACGAAGGCGGTAAGCTCGTGTACAAGGGGAACGTCGGTACAGGCTTCGACATGGACACCCTGCAGGACCTCGCGAAGCGTTTTCGCGCGCTCGAGACCAAGGATGCGCCGGCCGAGGTCAGCCGGGCCGACAGGCGCGGCGTCACGTGGCTGAAGCCTGAGTTGGTGGCCGAGGTCGCCTTCAGCGAATTCACCCACGAGGGCACCTTGCGCCACCCGAGCTATCTCGGCTTGCGTGGCGACAAGTCCGCGAAGGAAGTCGTTCCGGAAGTCGCCCAAAAGGCGCCGGGCGATGACATCGCAGCCGCCGTCAGGATTTCGAACCGCGAGCGGGTGATCTATCCCGAAAGCGGCCAGACCAAGGGTCAGCTCGCCGACTACTACCAGGCGGTTGCGCCGCTGATGCTCCCATGGCTCGCCGGCCGGCCGATCAGCCTCGTTCGCTGCCCGCAGGGCCGGGCCAAGAAGTGCTTCTTCCAGAAGCACGACACCGGCTCGTT
>DATJHD010000037.1:0-2247 GCA_035494275.1 Croceibacterium sp. | reverse complement strand
CGACCCCACCCGTGTGAAGGGTGTGCTCTACCACTGAGCTACGCGCCCGTCCCTTGGGCCACGGCCCCACGGACAGGGGCGGGCCTTTGCCACGCCGCCCCGCCGATGACAAGCGATCAGTCCAACAACCTCGCGAGCCTTGCGAGTAGGCCAAGCCGTGCGGCATCGTGCCTCGAGGAAGCCGGCGCCGCGGCCATCGAAGCTTCGCACTGGAGGCACAGCGCCTGCATCCCGCGGACCCCCGTCAGGCGGTCGAGATCGGCCACGAGCCTGTCGCCGATCGCTGCCTGGCGGGCGGCAAAGTACCCGATCATGTCGTGTGGCTCGGCGCTCTGCTCGTCCGCGTCGTCACCACCAAGCAGCGCCATCAGCGTCGCGTCCCAAGCGCTCGGCTTGGCGGTGAGGTACTTCGGATACCACTGGCCTTTGGCGAGCCCTGCCTTCGAGGCCGCGTAGGCCAGCGCATCGTCGAGGCCGCCGAACTGGTCAACCAGACCGAGCTGCCGAGCGCTGCCCCCGTCCCACACCCTGCCTTGACCGATCTCGTCGACCCGGCTGGTCGGCATCTTGCGCGCTTGCGACACCCGGGTGAGGAACTGCTGGTATCCGAACTCGATCGATTTCTGCATCAGCGTCTCGGTCTCGGGCGTCAGGCCGCCGAGCACGTCGGGTTGGCCGGAAAGCGGCGTGGTGCGAATCCCGTCGCTGGTGATGCCGAACTTCGCCAGAGTGCCTTCGAAAGTCGGCACGACGCCGAAGATGCCGATCGATCCGGTGATGGTCTCCGGCTCGGCGAAGATCTGGTCGCTCGCGGTCGAGACCCAGTACCCACCGCTCGCTGCGACGTCGCCCATCGAGACGACGATGGGAATGCCGCGCGCCTTCTGCCGCAGGATCGCGCGGCGGATCGATTCCGAGCCCGTGACCGTCCCACCCGGCGAGTCGACCCGCACGACCAGCGCCGCAAGGTCGTCATCGAGAGCGTTGTCGAGCAGACGGGTGATGCGCTCGGCGCCCGCTTCGCCCGGGCCGGCGCTGCCGTCGCTGATCTCGCCCGCGATGGTGATCACGCCGATCGGCTTTCCCGAGGTGCTGCGCTTGCGGTTCACGTCGGCCAGCCACGGCTTGTAGGCGGTCGAGGCGAACGTACCGGGCTTCTTGTCCCAGTCGTCCTTGCCGGCGATTTCGGCGACGCGTTTGCCCCAGGCCTCCTTCGTGCCGATCTTGTCGACCAACCCGGCCTGAAGAGCTGCCTGGGCAAGGTTACCGTTGCCGGCGGCAATCCAGTCGTCGATGTGCTCGACGGCGAGAGTAAGGTTGGCGCGAGGGCGCGCCTGTTTCACGTTGGCCTGCCATTCCTGCCACAGCGCGCCGTAAAGCGCATTGGCGTTCTCGCGCGCGGGTTCTGACATCTTGTCGAGAACATAGGGCTCGACCGCGCTCTTGTAGGTGCCGACCTTGAATACGTGCGCCTTGATCTGCAGCTTGTCGAACAGCCCCTTGTAATAGAGATTGGTCCCGCCGGGGCCGGAAAGGGCGGCACCGCCCATCGGATCGACCCACACCTCGCTCGAATGCGCCGCCAGCAGCATCGAGGCGTCGGTATAGGCGACGGCATAGCTCAGCACCGGCTTGCCGGTGCGGCGGAAGCGGTCGAGCGCGTCACCGATTTCCTCCATGTGCACCTGGCCGCCGCCGAGGAAAGTCGAAAGGTCGAGGGCTATCGCCTTGATGCGATCGTCTTTCGCCGCCGCGTCGATCGCGCGGATGAGGTCGCCGGCGGCATACTCGTGGGTCGGGGCTGCGCTGCTGAGCACGGTGTCGAGCGGGCTCGGTCGTGCAACTTCCTCGACGACGCGGCCATCGAGATCGAGCAGCAAGGCGCCCTTGCGCACCGCGCCGGCGTTGGGCCGTGCCGTCAGGACTTCGAACAGGGCCCAGAAGAACAGCAGCAGGAGCACGAGCGAAAGCCCGTCCTTGATCCCGACCAGCAGCCGCCAGACCTTGCTCGCGAAGCTCATGCGCCCTTTCCCGTTTTCCTGTTCCACCCCTGCCCTTTGCCCCTTAGGGCGACGTAACGCACTGTTCCACCTGAAACCGCTTGAGCGGCCCACGTTACTCGACTAAGGGCTTGGCGTCTTTGGTTGTATGGAATACAACAATCGCGATGGCGCCGCACAACAGACTGACTGAGTGGCTGCGCTCGGAAAACATTTCGCAGGCCGAAATGGCCCGCCGTTGCGAATA
>DATJHD010000036.1:0-6858 GCA_035494275.1 Croceibacterium sp. | reverse complement strand
CACGTCCCTGACGCTGTCCTTGCGAAGCTTGTGCGCCACCGCGGCCTTGATGCCGTGATAGATGCCGATCGCGGTGAAGGGGCCGGGATCGCCGCCGACGGAACCGTCTTCGGCAGGCAGGCCGCACACGTGCGGCGTGCGCTTGGAAATGGCGACCATGTCGCCTTCGGTCGCACCGACATCTTCGGCGGTGACGTAGCGGCCGCCCAGGGCATCGACCGCATCGCCGAAGGCCGCGAGCATCTCCGGCGTCTTGACGCCGTCCGGCCCGAGCAGCACGACAGCCTTGCCCCCGCCCATCGGCAGCCCGGCCATGGCATTCTTGTAGCTCATCCCCCGGCTGAGCCGGAGGGCGTCGACCATGGCCTCATCGGGTTCGGAGTAATGCCAAAAGCGCGTACCCCCGGCGGCGGGGCCGAGGTGGGTCGAATGAATGGCGAGGATCGCATCGAGGCCCGACTTGCGGTCATGCACGAATTCGACCAGCTCGTGCTCGTCGAAATCCGCCTTGGTCCAGAATGCCATCGCGCCCGCCTGTTCAACTCGTTGCCATAACGGCGAAAAGGCGTGGAAATGGGGCGAATGACGGGATCCGAACCCGCGACCTCCGGTACCACAAACCGGCGCTCTAACCAACTGAGCTACATTCGCCACAAGCCTGTGCCGCGCACGGGCAGTTAGGCAGTCGCGCTTGGCCGTCAAGCGGCGAGTGCGCGCGGGCGCGCCTGTTGCACAGCGCTCCGAAAATGCAAAGGGAAATGTGTCCCGAGGCATCGCTTGCGTAACAAAATTGCGCAGCTTTTGACCCCCTTGTCGCGCCATCGTGACAGGGTATCACCCGCTCATGGCGAATCCGGGCGAGACTTCGACCGAGCACCTCCTGGCGCAATCGGGCGTGCGCCGGGTACCGAGCCCCAGGGTCGAGATGTTCACCGTCCCGAACTTCCTTCCCGGCAAGTTATGCGATGAGCTGATGAAGCTCATCGATGCCAACCGCCGCCCTTCGACCATCGCCGACCCGAACGGCGACGACTACTTCCGCACCAGCGAGACCTGCGACCTCGATCCGCAGGAACCCCCGGTGCAGGACCTCGAGCGGCGCCTGTTCGCGCTCACCGGGATCGATCCGGCCCACGGGGAGCCGGTCCAGGGGCAGCGCTATGAAGTCGGCCAGGAATTCAAGGCGCACACCGATTTCTTCGAGCCGACCGGGCAGGATTACGAGAAATACTGCTCGGTCGCCGGGCAGCGGACTTGGACGTTCATGGCCTACCTGAACGACGTCGATGCCGGCGGCGCGACGCGCTTCAAGCTGATCGACAAGATGTTCCGGCCGCGGCGCGGAATGCTCGTCGGATGGAACAACCGCCGGCCCGACGGCGGCCTCAATCATGACACGCTGCACCACGCCATGAAGGTGAGGAAAGGTCTCAAGTACGTGATCACCAAGTGGTACCGCGAGAGGCCGTGGGGCTGGTGAGCGATACCGGAACGCGGACCGGCTCGTGCCATTGCGGCGCCGTGCGCTTCGCCGTCGAACTGCCGCGGGAGTTGCGCGGCTCGCGCTGCAATTGCTCGATCTGCTCGATGAAAGGCGTGGTGATGATCGCCGCGTCTTGCCAAGCATTCTCGATTACGCAGGGAGCCGACCTGCTGACGGCCTACGGCTTCAACACCATGGCCGCGAGACACCATTTCTGTTCGCGCTGCGGCATCCACGTGTTTCACGAGCGCCGCTTCGATCGCGAACAGGTGGGCGTGAACGCCGCGTGCCTAGACGGCGTGAGCCCCTACGATTTTGCGGAAATACCGGTCATGGACGGGGTCAACCATCCGCTCGACAATGGCGGCAGGTTGCGCCGCGCCGGAACGCTGCGGTTCGAGGCGTCGCAAGACTAGCTCGAGCGGACGGGTAGAGCCCGGCGCAGCCGTTTCGCGGCGAGCATGGGTATCACCACCGACAGCGCGATGCCGCACAGCGAGCAGAAGCCGATCCACACCGCCATCAACGAGCCGCCTTGCTCGAAGATCGCATAGAGCACGGGCGCGGCGAGGATGAAGCCCCTGACCTCGTTGAACACGAGCAGGATCGCGCCGACCTTGAGGCAGTTGCTCAGGAAAAGCGAAAGCGATGCGGTCATACCGACCGTATTGCCCGCAAATGGTTGAGGTTCCCTTATTGACGCCCGCCGTGCGGCGAAGCGCCTTTGGCCGCGCGATCAAACGAAAGGGGCGGCCCCTCGGGACCGCCCCTGTCCGTCGGGTTCGAGCCCGCTCAGCCCTTCTTGAGCGACAGGCCCCCGAAGCGCTTGTTGAACTGCGCGACGCGGCCGCCTTCCTGGATTTGCTGCTTGCCGCCGGTCCATGCCGGATGACTCGTCGGATCGATTTCCAGGGTCAGCGTGTCGCCTTCGCTGCCCCAGGTGGAGCGCGTCTGGAACTCGGTGCCGTCGGTCATCTTGACCTTGATCATGTGGTAATTGGGATGCGTATCGGCCTTCATGGCGTGGTCCTTGCTTGCGTTTGGCCGGTACCGACCGGCCGGCAATTTCGGGGAAGCGGCGCCCATAGAGGGGCGCATCGCAGATGACAAGCCTCAGCCTGCCGGCGGATCTGCGATCATCGCGGTGAACTCGCACTCGCAGGTAGTCTTGCCTTCGATGCTGGCGGCACCGGTGAACTTGCAGACGCGGCTGCGCTTTTGGGTGAATTCGACGTGCAGGTCGAGCAGGCAACCCGGCTCGACCGGGGCACGGAACTTGGCGCCCTCAATGCCCATGAAATAGACCAGCTTGCCGGTGCCCGAGAGAGCGAGGCTCTCGATGCCCAGAATCGCCGCCGCCTGGGCGAGCGCTTCGACCTGGAGCACGCCCGGCATGATCGGCCTGCCCGGGAAATGTCCCTGGAAGTACTGCTCGTTGAAGCTGACCGCCTTCACCGCATGGATGCGCTCTCCGAGCTCGAGGCCGACCACGCGGTCGACCAGGAGCAACGGATAGCGGTGCGGCAGGGCCTTGAGAATCGCCGCGATATCCAAGGATTTCGCTTCGCTCATGCCCGGCCCCCCGCGAGCTTGCCTCAGCGGCCCTTGGTCGGCGTTGCCGGCGCGGGGTTGCTCGTTGCCGCCGGTTGCTGCGCCCCCGCCTGCTGGGTCTGTTGCTGGCGGACGGCCGCGGCCAGGCGGACCTGCTGCACGTCCTGGAACAGCTGGACGGCTTCCTGGTCGGGCTGCCAGCCGGCCGGCGGCGTGATCGAAACGGAGGGCACACGCTGGTCGAGCGCGGCGATGATCTTTTCGGTGACGTTGGCGGGCGCCGAGGCGTAGATCACCGCGTTCGACGGAAGGATCAGCTGGATCCCGCCCTGCGAAACCACCTGCTGAACGGCAGGATTGAGCTGGGCGGCGAGCTGCGACACCGCATAGACACCCGCCATGTTGATCGGCTGCTGGATCTTGTCGATCTGGTCCTGCACCGACTCGAGTTGTTTCCTGTCGGGATTGGTCGAGACCTGGGCAGCTTTCTGCTCGGCCTCATCCAGCCTGCCGTCGTTGTTCTTGTCGAACTTCTTCAAGATGTTCAGCCGTTGCTGATCGAGGGTCTGCAGCTGCGTTCGCTGAGTGGCGTAAGTCGTGCTGATTTGCGTGTAAGCGGCCTGGAGGGCCTTCGAGCCGGCGATGACGACGGCCGGGTCCGCGACGCCAATCCCGCTGACCTGGGCCGAGGCGGGTGCGGCAAGGGCGGTCGCTAGTGCAAGCACCGCGGCAGTTTGGAGGATGGTCTTCATTAGAATTGGGTTCCTACGTTGAACGAGATGATTTTGGTGTCGTCGCCCTTCTTCTTGAGAATCGGGTAAGCGACGTCGATCCGCAGCGGACCGAAGGGCGAATTCCAGTTTACGCCGACGCCGACGGACAGCCGCGGCATCGCCGAATTGCCGTAATACTCTTCGGTAAACGCCGGCAGCGTCTGACCGAGCGGCGTGTTGGCGGAGGTACCCAGGCACGCCGGAGGGTTGGGATTGACCGAGTTGGTGACCTGCGTCACGTCTCCCGCCGCGGTGCCCGGAGTACAGACCGGAGTGCCGCCGCCCGAGGGCGTGACCAGCGTCGCCACGTTGATCTGGGAAAAGAGCGCCTGTCCGGCGCTGTTGCGCTGCGGCAGGAACAAGAGATTGCCGGGCAGGCTCTGGTTGAGCGGCGGGGTTTTCAGACGGAACACCGATCCAACGTCCATGAACAGCGAAGGACGAAGGCCCAGCTGCTTGGCGCCCGAGCCGAGCGGAATTTCCAGCTCCACCTTGCCCAGGTAGTAGGCGTCGCCGCCCAGCGCATCGTTGGCGGTCTGCTTGCTGTTGATCGGGGTCGGGACGAGCGGCGTCGACGGGTCGCCATCGTCATCGACGAAGAAACGCCGGACGACACGCGGGCCTACGCCCCGGTAATTGAACCCGCGCATCTGCGGCTGGCCGAGGAAGAAGCGGTCCGTCAGCCGCACGTTGTCGTTGCCGGGGCCGCGGTCGTCGAGGCCATGAATGATCCCCGCCTCGCCCCTGATCGAGAATACGAAACCCGAGCCGATCGGCCAGAACTCCGAGGCGTTGCTGGTCAGCCGGACATAACGGTTGCTGCCCCCAAGCCCGGCGAAATCGATCGTGGCACTGCCGGCGCGTCCCCTGGTCGGATGAATCGCGTTGTCGAGGTTTTGATAGACCAGCGAACCGCTGATCATCGAGGTGGTTCGCTTGCCGACGGCGTCGCACAGGTATCTGCCGGCCAGCAACGGCTCGCATGCGAGCTTGCCGGTCGGATCGACCGAGTAGTAGCTCGCCTTGTCCAACGACACGTCATCGTAGTTGAACGTGTAGCGCCCCAGGATCGAGGTGTACTCGGTCAGCGGCACGCCGAGCGTCAGGCGCATGCCCGTCGTCGCCTGCTTGTAGGTCGTGGTGGCCTTGCTGAAGTAGCCGTCGTTGTAGTCGGTGTGATAGATGTCGATGCCGGCCGAGATGTTCTTGTCGAACAGGTACGGCTCCTGGAAGCTGATCTGGCCGCCGCGCGAGAATTTCGACCAGTTTGCCGACAGACCCACGGTCTGCCCGGCCCCGCGGAAATTCTTCTGCTGGATCGATCCTTCGAAGATCAGGCCTTCAAGGCTCGAGTAGCCGGCCGACAGGGTGAGCTGACCGGTCGGCTGCTCTTCCACGTTGGCTTGCAGGATGATGCGGTCGGGCGCGCTGCCTTCGACCTGGCTGACCTCGAAGTTCTCCTGGAAATAGCCCAGCGACTTGATCCGGTTGGTGGTGCGCTTGACCGCCAGCGAGTTGAACGCGTCGCCCTCGGCCACCCTGAATTCACGGCGGACGACCTTGTCCTTGGTCAGGGTGTTGCCGTTGATGTCGACGCGCTCGACGTAAGTGCGCGGGCTCTGCGTGATCTGGAACGTGACGTCCATCGTCAGCGTGTCGGGGTTGCGCGAGAAGTGCGGCTCCACCTTGGCGAAGGCATACCCCACCGTGCCCGCGGTCTCGGTGATGCCGTCCACGGTGTCCTCGACCAGCTTGGCGTTGTACCAGTCGCCGGTGTGCATCGGCAGGGTCTTGGTCAGGAAGCTGCTGTCGAGGTCTCGGATCTGGCTGTCGACCTTGACGTCGCCGAACTTGTAGCGCTTGCCTTCCTCGACCACGTAAGTGATGATGAAGTCCTTCTTGTCCGGCGTCAGCTCGGCGACGGCCGACACGACGTGGAAATCGGCATAGCCCTCGGTAAGATAGAACTGCCGTAGCTTTTGCTGGTCGAAGGCGAGCCGGTCCGGGTCGTAGCTCGTGCCGGAGCTGAAGATCTTGGTCAGCCCGGCCTCCTTGGTCAGCATCTGGCCCTTCAGCTTGCCGTCGGAAAACTCGGTATTCCCGATGATGTTGATGGCCCTGACCTTCGACTTCGGACCCTCGTTGATCTCGAACACCACGTCGACGCGGTTCTGGCTCAGCTGGACCATCTTGGGCTCGACGGTCGCGGCGAAGCGGCCCTGGCGCTTGTACAGCTCGATGATGCGGTTGACGTCGGCACGAACCTTGGCGCGGGTGAAGATCGAACGCGGGGCGAGCTTGATCTCCTTGGTGATCTTGTCGTCCTTGATGCGCTTGTTGCCTTCGAGGATGACGCGGTTGATCACCGGGTTCTCGGTGACCGTGATCACCACGTTGCCGTTGTTGTTCTGGATCCGGTAGTCCGAGAACAGGTCGGTCGCGGCGAGGTCCTTGAGCGCCTGGTCGGCCGCGGCGGCGGTGTAGATCTGGCCCGGGCGCAGCTGGACGTAGCTGAGGATGGTCGACGGCTCGAGCCGCTGGGCCCCGGCGACGGCGATGGTCTTGATGACCTGGTCTTCGGCCGGTGCCGGCGCGGGCGCAGGAGCAGGCTCGGGCTGAGCCGACGGCCGGTTGTCCTGGGCCATCGCGGCACAGGGCAAGCCGGCGATGATCGTGCCCGCCATCAGAGCCGCGGCGAATTGCGAAGTTGCGATCGTCTTGGCCCTGCGGCTCATGTACACCCGTCCATCAGTTCGACACCGCGCATCCGTGCCACGAGAACCTGGGCGCCCACCCTCAAGAAGGGGACCGGTCCGGGCGTCGGCGCGCGAACCGCGCCTTGCCCGAAGCGGCGAGGCCAATCAAGCAATCATGCCTGCAAACGCTGCGCCGGCTATCCCTTATCCCCGCCTACCTGCCGAAGATCGGCAGCGAGACGATATCGTTGATCGTGACGAACAGCATCAGCGCAACCACGAAGGCAATGCCGGTCCTGAACGCCCATTCCTGACTGCGCGGACTGGCCGGCTTCCGGCGGACCGCTTCGGCCGC
>DATJHD010000035.1:0-3622 GCA_035494275.1 Croceibacterium sp. | reverse complement strand
GATATTCCACACCGACGCACACGGCTACGGCGTGCTCAGCTCGATCATGGCCGTCGGGACCGTCGCCGGGGCCGTGCTCGCCGCAGGGCGCGAACGGCCGGGGTTTACCCACCTGCTCGCCGGTTGCGCGGTGTTCGCGGTCGGCTGCGTGTTCGCTTCCGTTGCCCCCGATTACTGGCTGTTCGGCATCGCCCTGGCGATCGTCGGCGTCGCCTTGCTGACGTTCCTCAATTCGAGCAACGCGCTGATGCAGCTGACCACGCCGCCGCCGTTACGCGGGCGCGTCATGGCGATCCGCATGGGCATAGCGCTCGGCGGCACGCCGCTCGGCTCGCCGATCGCCGGCTGGGTCGCCGACCAGTGGGGCCCGCGCTGGTCGATCGGCATCGGCGCTTTGGCGGGAGTACTGGCGGCAGCCGTCGCGGCTGCCTACATGGTGCGCCACAAGGAACGTTTCGTCCCGCGCGGGCCCGCCGTGGTCCGGGGCGACTGGGTGGAGCGGGGAGGAGAAGGGCGCAAATACTGAGGTGAAGCACCTTGTGTGACATAATCGCAACACTACTTTGGCGTGGCAAAGGAAACAGGGAAACTTCATGAATCTCGAAAAGTTCACCGACCGCGCGAAAGGCTTCCTGCAATCGGCGCAGACGGTCGCCATCCGCAACAACCACCAGCGCATCGCCCCCGAGCACCTGTTGAAGGCGCTGCTCGAGGACAAGGAGGGCATGGCCTCGGGGCTGATCCAGCGCGCCGGCGGCAACCCGCGCATCGCGGTCGAGGAAGTGGACAAGGCGCTCGGCAAGATCGCTGCGGTCACCGGCGGCGGCGCCCAGGCCGCGCCCGGCCTCGACAATGACACCGTGCGGGTGCTCGACCAGGCTGAGCAGGTGGCCGACAAGGCGGGCGACAGCTTCGTCACGGTCGAGCGCATTCTGCTCGCCCTCGCGCTCGCCAAGACCACTGCCGCGGGCCAGGCGCTGAAGGCCGCCAACGTCACGCCCGAAGCGCTCAATCACGCAATCAACGACCTGCGCGGCGGCCGCACGGCGGACAGCGCCAGCGCCGAGAACGCCTACGACGCGATGAAGAAATACGCCCGCGACCTCACCCAGGCGGCGCGTGACGGCAAGCTCGATCCTGTGATCGGCCGCGACGAGGAAATCCGCCGCACGATCCAGATTCTCGCCCGCCGGACCAAGAACAACCCGGTCCTGATCGGCGAGCCCGGCACCGGCAAGACCGCCGTTGTTGAAGGCCTCGCCTTGCGCATCGCCAACGGCGACGTGCCCGACAGCCTCAAGGACCGCGCCCTTATGGCGCTCGACATGGGCGCGCTGATCGCCGGCGCGAAGTACCGCGGCGAGTTCGAGGAACGCTTGAAGGCCGTGCTCGACGAGGTGCGCGGCGCCGAGGGACACATCATCCTGTTCATCGACGAGATGCACACCCTCGTCGGCGCCGGCGCCTCCGAAGGCTCGATGGACGCCAGCAACCTCATCAAGCCGGCGCTTGCTCGCGGCGAGCTGCACTGCATCGGCGCGACCACGCTCGATGAATACCAGAAGTATGTCGAGAAGGACGCCGCGCTGCAGCGTCGCTTTCAGCCGGTCTACGTCGACGAGCCGACCGTGGAGGATACCATCTCCATCCTCCGCGGCCTCAAGGAAAAGTACGAGTTGCACCACGGCGTGCGCATCACCGACGGCGCGATCGTCGCCGCCGCGCAGCTCTCCAACCGCTACATCTCCGACCGCTTCTTGCCCGACAAGGCGATCGACCTGATGGACGAGGCGGCGAGCCGCATTCGCATGGAGGTGGAGTCCAAGCCCGAGGAGATCGAAACGCTCGACCGGCGCATCATCCAGCTCAAGATCGAGGAGCAGGCGCTTTCCAAGGAAAGCGACAAGGCGTCGAAGGATCGTCTCAAGGCGCTGCGCGAGGAGCTGGCCAACCTCGAGCAGCAGTCGAACGAGTTGACCACGCGCTGGCAGAACGAGCGCGACAAGATCGCCGCTGAAGGCAAGGTCAAGGAAGACCTCGACCAGGCGCGCATCGAGCTCGAACAGGCCCAGCGAACCGGCGACCTCGCCAAGGCCGGCGAGCTGCAATACGGCCGCATCCCGCAGCTTGAGAAAGCCCTCGCAGAAGCCCAGGGCGCCAGCGACAACGCCCTGTTGCGCGAGGAAGTGACCGAGGACGACATCGCCAGCGTCGTCAGCCGCTGGACCGGCATTCCGGTCGACAAGATGATGGAAGGCGAGCGCGAGAAGCTGCTGTCCATGGAAAAGGCTATCGGCGAGCGCGTGATCGGCCAGGAGCAGGCGGTCAGCGCCGTCTCCAAGGCCGTCCGCCGCGCCCGCGCCGGGCTGCAGGATCCGAACCGGCCGCTCGGCAGCTTCCTGTTCCTCGGCCCGACCGGCGTCGGCAAGACCGAGCTGACCAAGGCGCTTGCCGGGTTCCTGTTCGACGACGACAACGCGATGGTCCGCATCGACATGTCGGAGTTCATGGAAAAGCACGCCGTCGCCCGCCTAATCGGAGCCCCGCCCGGCTATGTGGGTTACGAGGAAGGTGGTGTTCTAACCGAATCGGTTCGTCGGCGTCCTTACCAGGTCGTGCTGTTCGACGAGGTCGAGAAGGCCCACCCGGACGTGTTCAACGTGCTGCTGCAAGTGCTCGACGACGGCCGCCTGACCGACGGGCAGGGCCGCGTGGTCGATTTCTCGAACACGCTCATCATTCTCACCAGCAACCTCGGCAGCCAGTTCCTCTCGCAGCTTGAGGAAGGGCAGGACGTCGAGAGCGTCGAGCCGCAAGTAATGGAAGTCGTCCGCGCCCACTTCCGCCCGGAATTCTTGAACCGCCTCGACGAGATCATCCTGTTCCACCGCCTCAGCCAGGCGGACATGGCCCCGATCGTCGACATCCAGGTCGCCCGCGTGCAGAAGCTCCTCAAAGACCGCAAGATCGAGCTCGACCTGACGGATGCGGCGCGGCGCTGGCTCGGGCGTGTGGGCTACGACCCGGTGTACGGCGCGCGGCCGCTGAAGCGCGCGGTGCAGCGCTACCTGCAGGACCCGCTGGCCGAGAAGCTGCTCGCCGGGGAGATTCCCGACGGCAGCACGGTGAAGATCGACGAGGGCGATGGGGAGCTGAAAATCAGCGTGGCGTGAGGCCCGTCAAGGTTTCAAAGGCGCGCTTTGCCGGCCGGGTCGGCGCCAATCGTCCTTTGGCAGCGGGTCGTCGGCCCTTCCCTTCGTCACGCTTGCGAAAGCGGTGATCCACTCGCCTCAAACGGCGCAAACCCTTTCCTGCGCCAGGTCCTGCCAGCCGAGGTTATCCAGCTCCGCCTCAGCCGGCAATCCTCACCGGCTCGGCCTTCCAGTCCCCGGCCAGCGTCTCGCAGCCGCTTTCGGTGACCAGCACCGGGCACCCGATCGAGCAGCCGCGCGAAAAGTCCGGCGCCACGACGTGCGGCTCGAGCTCCACGACCATGCCCGGCTCGAACACGATATCGAGGTCCTCCGGCAGGCTGGTGCCGAGCGAGGTCTGCGCGATGGGCGGTTCGAACGACAGCCCCAGGCCGTGGAACATCGGGCCGAGCGCCTGGTAGCCGTGCGCC
>DATJHD010000034.1:0-3424 GCA_035494275.1 Croceibacterium sp. | reverse complement strand
AATGCCGATCGGCACAGTTAAATTCTTCAACACCGAAAAGGGCTACGGCTTCATCGCCCCCGAAGACGGCGGCAAGGACAGCTTCGTCCACATCAGCGCCGTCCAGGCGGCGGGCATGCAGACGCTCGAGAAGGACCAGCGTGTGTCCTACGAGGTCGAAACCGGCCGTAATGGCAAGGAAGCTGCCGTCAATCTCGCGCAAGCTTGAACACCCAATGCCCCCTCCCCTCGCGGGAGGGGGCAACTCGTCAGAGATTACCCCCATGACCATGACCTTCGAATTCTGCGACCAGCGCGCCCGCGCTGCGGAAGCCGAAGCGGAAAAGACCGCTCTTGCGAACGTGCGTGAGCGCGAATTGCGTTCCGCCAAGGCCTGGCGCGAAATGGCGGACCGGCAGTTGCGAGTGGACGCCGACCGGCGCAAGGCCGATGCGGAGCGAGCAGAACGCCGCCAGGCGGAACGCGAAGCGGCCGAAGCCGCCCGGTTACCGGAGCACGCCGCGCTAGATGCTGAATGAGCGGCCGGCCTTTGCCCGTGCTTCCTCGGCGAGGCGCTTGAAGTTTTCGCTGATCTCCTCGTTCCAGCGCGTACGGGCCGCCCAGCGTTCGTAGCGCGCGGCGTCGGCGAGGAGCTCTTCGGCGGAGCGCGGATCGATGCGGAGCGGTTTCATGCTCCCGAGATAGGCGCGTTTGCCGGCCCGGCGCGCTCCGCAAATGTCCTACCGGGGATTGTGCGGTGACAGGGTCCTGCCCAAGCTCGGCGAGGAAGGTTCCGCCCGCTCCCCCATCACCGTGAAGAACCGGTCGAGCAGGCGTTCGGCGACCGCCAGCTCCTCGTCGGAAAATCCTTCGAGCAGTTCGCCGCGCGACGGGTCTAGCACGGCCTTGACGTCCCGGAACACGGCGAGGCCCTTGGGGGTGATGGTGACCAGGCGGCTGCGCTTGTCCGCCGGATTGATGCGCCGCTCGATCAGCGCCTCGGCTTCGAGGGCGTCGAGCGTGCGGATCAGGCTCGGCCATTGCACCGCCATCCGCTCAGCGAGGGCGATCGTGGCGATGGGTCCCTCGGAAAAGGCGAGCGCGGCAAGCGTCTGCCAGCGCGAGCGCGGCTGGCCGGTGCGCTCGCGGATCACCTCGTCGATGTAGGTGCTCCAGCGCCGTGCGGCGAGGATCAAAAGGCGCGAGAAGCGAAACTCGAGCTCGTTGCGCGAGCCTGCGGGGTAGAACTGCGCGAAGCGTGTCGCCCAGCCGTCGAATTCGCCTTCGTCCGCATGGCCCATGTGGCCGTGCGTAGCGGCCAATCGTCCGCTTTAGAAGTTACCCTTGATCAGGAGCGAGAAGATCGGCCCGATCAGCTGGTCGTTCGACTGGTGGTAAAGCACCGGATCGCGCAGGCGCCGGCCCTCCCACACAGTCCGCTCGAAGCGGTGGCGGGCGTTGGCCAGGTTGGCGACCTGCGCACGCACCGTCATGCCGAACACGTCCTTGTTCTCGACATACCAGTAATCGAAGACCGGGCCTTCCCACTGGCTGTCGATCTCGCTGAGGTAGTAGCCCTTGGCCGACATGGAGTGGTTGCCGCCCCAGCCGAACGCCCAATCGCTCATCGGCACGTCGTAGCGGAAATCGGCGGCAATATTGCGCATCAGGTTGTTGCTGATCGGCCGCGGCTCACCCGACAGCGGATCGCGCACCCGCGAGCGTTCCATCTGCACCGCAAGGTCGAGCTTGGCGCCTTTCCAGCCGAGCGGATCGAACTGGAAGGTGCTCTTCCATTCAAAGCCGAGGACCTTGGCATGCGGCAGGTTCCCGACCGCCTCCCCGTCACTGCCGTCCGCCGCGACGACCGGGATGATGTCGACGATGTCCTGGATGAAGTGGGCATAGGCCCTGAGGCTGGTCTTGCCCCACGGGCCGAGCGTCCTGTTGGCTTCGCCCTCGATTTCCCAGCTCTGCGGCGGGACGAGATCGGGGTTGCCGCTGTTCTCGCGCTCCTCCTGCAGGTTCGGCTGCGCGAGGAAGTCGTAGAAGCTGATTTGACCGACGCGCCGGCGCAGCTTGAGCGACAGGTCCCACGCGCCGTTGGGCTGCCAGCCCACGGTCACGCTGCCCTTGGGGCGGAAGAAGTGGCGCGGCGGCACGTCGCCATCGACCCGCGCCAGTGTCGAGACCTCCGCGCCTGCATCGACCTCAAGGTGCAGCTTCTTGCCGAGCGGGCGGCTCCAGGTGGCGATGCCTTCGTAGCGTGTCTCGACCACGTGACCGCTGCCTTCGGGGAACGGCACGGGGTCGAAATTCCCGTCGGCGCCGAGGGTGAAAAGCGAGCCGTGCTGGTTGAGCGCGTTGAACGCACGCTCGAGCGAGACCTGGAAATCGTTCAGGCCGGCCTTGAGGCTGTACTCGCCGCGGAACACGGTCTCCTGGATATGGCTGTTGCGGAAGAATCGCGTGCCCTGGTCCGGCGATCCGTCCGCGAAAGAGTCGCGCTGGGTCACGTCGATCGGCTCGTGGTCGAAGTGGCGCACCCCGATCAGCTTGAGCCGGCCAGGTCCAAGCGCGAAGGAATAGTCACCATTGACGTCGTAATAGAAGCCGCTGTTGGTCTGGAGCGTCAGCCTGTCGAGCACCGGGCCGGTGACCGGCGTCCGCACGTCGTGGTCATGAAACGGTCCCCAGTAGGGCGAATAGCCGAGTGTCAGGTGCCCCTCGGCGGTTCCGGGCCCATGGATCGTGAACTGGGTCTGGACCGTGACGGTGTCGGCCTCCGAGTGGAAGACCTCGTGCCGCCGCTCTATCACATGGCCGAGGGCATCGGTGATGACGATGGGCCCGCCAAGCCCGCCGCGGCCGGTCTGGTCGCGGACCGAAAGCGTGTAGTCGAGCCACCCGGCCTTGCCCGAATAGCTGATCGAGCCGTTGAACCAGCGCGGTTTCGCGAAATGCGCGCGGATGTCGGGATTCCACTCGAACTGTCCGGTTGCCTTGTTCTGCTCGCTCAGGACGACGTTCGCCACCTGGCCGACCAGCCCGGCGATGCCGAGTGCCGCCGCGTCGACGATTTCGATCCGCGCCACGTTGGCCGCGGGCGTCCTCTGCAGCTGGTCGATCGCGCCGCCGGACTTGTTGGCGATGCGCTGGCCGTTGACGAGAACGTTCTCGGAAGCCTGGCCGAGGCCGCGTTCCTGGTCGGCGCCGCGGATCGTGAAACCCGGCACTTGCGCGAGCATGTCGTAGGCGGTCTTGGGCGCGAACCGGGCGAAGTCGGCCGGCAAGTAAACCCGCTTGCCGGTCGCGACGTTCGTCGACGCTGCTTGCGCGGCTTGCGGTGCCGGCGCATCGCCTGTTGCCTGAGCCCGGGCCGGTACCGCGCGAAGACAAATTGCCAGCGCAACCCCGCCGGCGGCAAGCCCACGAACAGGGCTCA
>DATJHD010000033.1:0-4913 GCA_035494275.1 Croceibacterium sp. | reverse complement strand
CCGGCGAGGAAACCGGCGCCCAGCCCGCACAGGGCGACCAGTTCCACGCGGAACCGCTCGGTCGCGTACGCGGCGAGCATTCCCAGCAGGATCACGACGATGGCCGCTTGCGCGAGTGTCATCTGGGCTGCGCGATTCCTGTCGATGAGGTGGTGATATTCGTCGCCTGCCGGCGCCTTGGCAATGGCATAAAGCGGGCCTGCCTTTTAAAAGCCTAGCTATCAGGTAGGTTTTTAAGGACCCAATATCATGGACGGGCAGCTTGCGGTTATCTGCGCGCTGACTTTCGGCATCCAGCTGATCGGCGCGTTGGCCTATGCAGCGCGCATCGCGGGCGTGAGGACCGGGCGGATCGCGATGTCGTTCGCGCTGTTCAACGTGCTGGTCCTGCTCTCGCGGCTGTCGAACGGCTTCCTCGGGCCGTTTCTCGCGAGCAGGATCGAGAATGCGCTGGCAACCGGGGCCGGCGACCACTTGCTCGGCGACTTTCGCCTGGTCCTCTATTCCGCAACCGCCGCGACCATCGTGGGAACGATCATGGTCCCGACCGTGCAACGATGGTTTTCGACGGCCATCGGCGAATTCCAGCAGCATCGCTCGATCGCGCGCCTGTTGCTGCATGCCTTTGCGAGGGGCGGCGTCGGCTACATCAAGCAGACTACGATGGCGCCGAAGCTGGTCCATATCACCGATCTCAAGAAGCCCCGCGGGGTCTCGCTGACGGTGATCTTCCTCAATGTCATCGCCCAGGCCCTGCTGACGGTCGGGGTCATCGCCTCGCTTTACGCGGGCTATCTCTTTCCGGAGTATCGCGTCACCGCCTCTCAGCTGTCGGCGATCGTCAACGGGCTGGCGACGCTGATGCTGTTCATCATGATCGACCCGCAATTATCGGTGATGACCGACGACGTGGTCGCGGGGAAGGTGAGCGAGCCGGTGTTCCGGCGCACGATCGTCTGGCTTTCGCTCAGTCGCGTTGCCGGCACGCTGCTGGCGCAGCTGCTGTTCCTGCCGGCGGCCTTGCTGGTGGTGGCGGCGGCGAAGGCATTCTGATCCCGGAAATCGGAGGGCGATGAGATCGGCTCTGGGCATGGGTGCCTCCTCACGGGCCGGGCAAAACGCGAGCATCGAGGGATCAGGTCAGGCCCGCATTGCCTACCACGAAGCACGCGGCCGCGACGAGCGCGCCGGCAAACCGGTTCGACCTGAACCGCGCCAGCGCGTTGGCCCCATCGGCGGGGTCGAGCGTCATGCCCTGCCACAACAGCTGGAATGCTGCCGGCACGAGAGCGAGCAGCGCCAGCCAATCGTGCCGCAACAGCCAGAAGGCGAGCGCCCACAAGGCGAGCGCGAGCGCGTAGAAGGCGATCACTCCGCGCCCGACGTTCTCGCCCAGCCGCAAGGCGCTCGAGCGAACGCCGACGAGCGCGTCGTCCTCCCTGTCCTGCACGGCGTAGATCGTGTCGTAGCCCATGCACCAGAAGATCGAGCCGGCGTAGAGCGCGGCCAGCACCTCGAGGCCATCGTCCCTCAGCGCGAACCAGCCGACCGGCGCACCCCAAGTGAACACCAGCCCGAGCCAAGCCTGCGGCCACCAGGTTATGCGCTTCATGAACGGATAGGCCGCCACCAGCGCGAGGCTGGCGAGCGCGACGACCTCCGCCTGCCAGCGCAGCTGGACCAGCACCACGAGGCCGACGAGGGACAAGGCGAGGAGCCAGGCCCAGGCGGCCCTCGCGCTGATCCTTCCGCTCGCCACCGGCCGCGCCGCGGTGCGCGCGACCTGCCGGTCGAGATCTGCATCGACGATGTCATTGTACACGCACCCTGCCCCACGCATCGCTATCGCGCCGAGCAGCAGCCAGGCGAGCAGCACGAGCTGCCACCCAGCGCCCGCCAGCCAGACGCCCCACACGCACGGCCAGAACAGCAACCACCACCCAATCGGGCGGTCGAACCTTGCCAGCAAGGCAAAGTCGCGCACTCGCCGCGGCAGCCGGGTCACGAGCCCGCGATGCTCGCTGTCGGGAACGATCTGCTCGGCGGACATGCTTGCTCCCTACCCCCAAGGCATGGCACCTGCCTAGAGATGCCTGCTACGCCCGCCTGGCCCCCACGCAGCGCGCCGCGGCTGTTCGTGCCGGGGCCCCTTCGCGAGCGCACGAGCGTCACCGTGGAAGGCAACCAGGCGCACTATCTCATCAAGGTGATGCGCATCGGGAATGGCGAGACGGTCGTGCTGTGCGACGACCTCACCGGCGAATGGGCGGCGCGCGTCACGGCCATCGGCAAGCGCGAGCTGCAGCTCGAACCGATCGAGCGCCTGCGCGAGCGCGAGCAGGTTCCCGACCTGTGGCTCTGCCCGGCCCTGCTCAAGAAGGACCGCTACGACGTGGTGCTGGAAAAGGCGACCGAACTGGGCGTGCGCTCGATCCGGCCGGTGATCGCCCGCCGTTGCGTCGCCGACAAGCTCAACCTCGAACGCGCGCGGGCGATCACCACCGAAGCGGCCGAGCAGTGCGCCCGCACCGCCCTGCCGGAGCTAACCGCACCGGCGAGGCTCGACGCGCTGCTTGACGACTGGCCTGCCGACCGCGCGCTGTTCTTCGCGGACGAGCTGGGCGGCGAGCCCGCAGCCGGCGCGTTCGCCGCCCACGCCGCTCCCGCCGCTCTGCTGATCGGCCCGGAAGGCGGGTTCGACGACGCCGAGCGCACCGCGATCCGCGCCCACCCGGCCGCACGCCCGATCTCGCTCGGCCCACGCATCCTGCGCGGCGAGACCGCGGCGATTGCGGCGGCAGCGGTCTGGATGGCGGCCGCGGGCGACTGGCGCAAATAGCGCTAGCGCAAAGCCACGGCCTTGCCTAACGGGGCGCTCCGATGAGCACGCGGACGGTCTCAACCCTGGATGAGCGGCGGATCGAGAGCCGCGAGCAGCTCGTCGCGCCCATGCAGGCGGGCGAGAAATCCCCGGACCGGTGGCGCATCGGCACCGAACACGAGAAGCTCGTCTACCGGACGGCCGACCATCGCGCCCCGTCGTACGACGAGCCCGGCGGCATTCGCGACATCCTGCTCGAGCTGCGGGCATTCGGCTGGGAGCCGGTCGAGGAAAACGGCCAGGTCATTGCCATGGCCGGCGAGGACGGCACAGTCAGCCTGGAACCGGCGGGCCAGCTCGAACTGTCGGGCGCGGCGGTCGAGAACCTGCACCAGACCTGTTCCGAAACCGGCCGGCACCTCCACCAGGTCAAGGCCGTCGGCGAGAAATGCGGCGTCGGCTTCCTTGGCCTTGGCATGTGGCCGGACAAGCGGCGCGACGAGCTGCCGGTGATGCCCAAGGGGCGCTACGCGATCATGATGCGGCACATGCCGCGGGTCGGCAACCTCGGCCTCGACATGATGCTGAGAACCTGCACGATCCAGGTCAACCTCGACTATTCGTCCGAAGCGGACATGGCGAAGAAGTTCCGAACCAGCCTGGCGCTGCAGCCGCTGGCGACGGCGCTGTTCGCGAACTCGCCGTTCACCGAAGGCAGGCCCAACGGTTACCTGAGCTATCGCAGCCATATCTGGTCGGATACCGATCCCCAGCGCACAGGCATGCTGCCGTTCGTGTTCGACGATGCGTTCGGCTACGAGCGCTACGTCGACTACATGCTCGACGTGCCGATGTACTTTGTCTTCCGCGACGGCCGTTACATCGACGCAGCCGGGCAGAGCTTCCGCGATTTTCTCGCCGGCAAGCTTCCGGCGCTACCCGGCGAGCTGCCGCTGGAAAGCGACTGGGTCGACCATCTCTCGACGGCCTTTCCAGAAGTTCGCCTCAAGAGCTTCCTCGAGATGCGTGGCGCCGATGGGGGGCCGTGGAACCGGATCTGCGCGCTCCCCGCCCTGTGGGTCGGCCTGCTGTACGACCAGGCGGCGCTCGATGCCGCGTGGGACCTGGTCAAGCACTGGTCGATGGACGAACGCGAGGCTCTGCGCGATGGCGTGCCCAAGCTGGCCCTCGACGCCCCGATCCCGGGCGGAGGCAAGCTGCTCGACCTTGCGCGCGAAGTGCTGCCGATCGCCCGCGCCGGCCTGTCCGCGCGCGCGCGCCTCAGCACCAGCGGCGACAACGAGACCGGCTTTCTCGAACCGCTCGAGGAAATCGCCGAGAGCGGCAAGGTTCCGGCCCAGCGCCTGCTCGACAAGTTCCACGGCGAGTGGGGCGGCGACATCAGCCGCGTCTACGAAGAGAGCTTCTGATGATCGTCGTCAGCGGCAGTTTCCGCCTGCCGCCGGAGCGGATCGATGAGGCGCGGCCTCATATGGCGAAAGTCATCGCCGCCTCCCGGGCCGAAGCCGGCTGCCTCATCTATTCCTATTCCGGCGATATCGGCGAGCCCGGGTTGTTTCGCGTCTACGAGGAGTGGGGCAGCCGCGAGGCGATCGAGGCCCATTTCGCGACCGCGCACATGCGCGAGTGGCAGATGGTGCGCGAGACCCTCGGATTTCACGATCGCTCGGTCACCGCCTTCGAGACAGGCGCCGAATTTCCCCTCTGACTACTCGGCGGGATGGACCGCAACCTGCCGCTGGCGCGCCCGGCCGAGCAGGCGCGACAAGGGCGCGGTGACGAGGCCATGGTCCTGCATCCATGCATGGTATGCGCGGTACTTCGCATCTTCGACCAGAAGATGCGCCTCCTCGGTCTTGGCGCGCCAGAAGTAGATCGCGCTGACGCAGCCGAGGAACACGGTGTCGCGGATCATGTCGACCGGCGAATAGCTGGTGACGAGGAACGGCAGCGTCGAAAGCCACCAGAACAGGTTCTTCGACAGATACGCGGGATGGCGGCTGAAGCGGTAGGGGCCGTTCGTCACCACGCCGCGGTAGGTCAGGTTGGAGAAACGGATGCCGAAAGCCAC
>DATJHD010000032.1:0-5709 GCA_035494275.1 Croceibacterium sp. | reverse complement strand
GGAACTCATCCTGCGGATCGCCGATGAGCTCAAGTGAGCGTGTCGCGGTTGAGGTCAAGCGCCTGCCGCACGGCGAGGGTCTCGATCTGCCAGGTTACGCCACCGCCGGAGCGGCCGGGATGGACGTGCTCTCGGCAGAAGATGTGACGCTCGCTCCGGGTGCCCGTCACCCGGTGGCGACCGGGCTCAGCGTGGCCATTCCGCCCGGTTATGAGATCCAGGTCCGCCCCCGCTCCGGCCTCGCCCTCAAGCACGGCATCAGCGTGCCCAATACGCCGGGGACGATCGATTCCGACTATCGCGGCGAGCTCAAGGTGATCCTGATCAACCACGGCGCCGAGCCGTTCCCGATCCACCGCGGCGACCGCATCGCGCAGCTGGTGCTCGCCCCGGTGACGATCGCCGAGTGGCGCGAAGTCGCCGAGCTCGATTCGACCGATCGCGGCGCCGGCGGTTTCGGTTCGACCGGCGGTCACCGCAAGCTCTAGGCGGCTAGGCGCGGACCTTTTCCCTTATCCACCGCTCGATCGCGTCGGTCAGCGTCTTGTCGCTCGTGCCGACCGACATTCCCTCGGTGAAATGGTTGCGGTTGAGCAGGTGGACATAGGCCGGGCATGTTGCCGCAACCTCGCACAACGTGCCGCGGGCCGTTTCGACAAAGGCCTGGAAGGGCTCGGGGTCGAATTCGGAATCGGCCAAGAACAGAGGAATGCGGCTCTGCTTGAGACCGGCGATAACCGTTGCCGCCGACTGCAACTTACCATCGGTGCCGTAGTAGGCGTGTTTGGGGGCCGGCCCGGGATCGGCGGCATAGAACGGCGACAGCATGATCGCGCCCTTTACCGACGCGGCGGCCGGGCCCTGCATGTCGGGATGCGCGACGTAGTCCGCGACATCGTTGGCACCCGCCGAATGGCCCCACAGCACGATGCGGTCGGGATCGCCGCCGTATCTCGCGATATTCGCGTGAACCCAGGCGACCGCCCTGGCCACGTCCTGCACCGCCGCCGGCCATGGGTTCCCGGGCGCCAGGCGATAGTCGATGTTCACGCCGACCATGCCGTGCTTCGCCGCCCAGGCGGTGATATTGTCGGGGTAGAAGGGCCCGTGCTTGTCGCCGCGCGTGAAGCCGCCGCCGTGGACGAAAAGCAATACCGGTCGGTTGCCGCCGCTGGTGTCCGGAACGAACAAGTCGAGCTTCTGCAGCGGGTCGCTGCCGTACGCCACGTCGCGCTCGATCGTCATCCCATCCCAGGCATCGGGCCCGAACATCTTCGCGTAATCGCCGCCGCTCGCCGGATCCATCGAATGACCGGCCGCGCGCACCTTCTCGGCGATCAGGGGCGGCACTTGTGCACTCGCAACACCGGCCATGGCGAGCAACCCAGCCATGGCGACCCAAACCCTGATCATGCTTCTCTCCCTGACGCTTACCAGTTGTAGATGATGTACATGACCGCGACCCTGAACGCGGCGGGCACCTCTTGGCCGGCGGCGTTTCTTGCGGGCTCGAAGCGGGCTTCCTCCTTGAACTTGCGACAGGCATCGTCGCCGAATTGCTGGACCCACGTCACGTTCTGGATGAGGCAGTCTCGGACGCGCCCTTTCTCATCCACCGTCAGGCGCAGCTCGACAAGTCCGTTGATCCGGTTGAGCAGAAGGTTGGGCGGATAGCTCACATGCCAGATCGTCTCCTTGTCATGCAGCAGCACGGGCGCGCTTGCTGCAGGACCATGGCCCGTCGCGGCCAGCGCCGAGCTTTCGGCGAGCTTGTCGGCGCAGGCGTCGAGAGCGTCGTATTCGCTGCTGATCGGGCCAAGCGGAAGGGTTATCGGATCCTTGTCCGGAAAGTCGACGAACAACTCCTCGGCTTGCTTGTCGAGCGGGACGACGAAGTCGGCTTTCACCGCTGTATACGTGTAGATCCAGCTCATCAGCGTCAGCGGACGCGGCGGGGCGACGGTGATGAGCACCATCGGCTGGCCGCCGGCGCTGCCGACGAGAACGACACTGTCCCTCGCGGCATCCTCTCCGCCGAAACCGACGCGAGCGGGCCTCGCCCGATCCTTGTCGCTCGGCAAGCCGGGGCCCCTGAGAATGAAGTGGTAAGGGCTTGTCGGCCCGAACGATTGGATCAACAGGTCAACTTTGCCGGCGCCGCTCCCGTAGGTGCGCTGGAGAAAGCAGCTCTGCGACGCCTGGGCGAGGCGCCATGGATTGGCGAGCGGTGTTTGCGCGTGCGCTGCGCCCGTCATCGCCAGGGCAACGATGCAAGGCAGTGCGGCGATGAATCGAAATGACATTCCTGACCCCCTCGGGGCGAGGATGCCGCGTGCGCAACGCCGGCACAAGCCTTTGCAAGGAACACAAAAAAGGCGGGCCGCAAGGCCCGCCTTCTTCTGTCGTTCGTTGGCCGTTCGGCCTCAGCGGCGAACCGGCGTCACCTTGCGGCCCTCGGGGGCGATCGAGATGCGCTCGGTCTGGCCGGAGTTGCCGGGGAAATTGGTGAAGATCGCCTCGACCAGGTTCGGCACCAGGTACTGCAGCCGGTTCGACATCGACACGGCCTGGGCCTTGCCTTCGTAATACCGGTAGTGGTCGGAAGCGCGCTCGATCTTCAGGTCCACGCCGCTGGTGTAGACGGTATAGCTGTCGATGTTCGGGCCGCCGAAGAAAGGATCGTACCAGCCGAAGCCCCACGGACGGGAAATGTAGCCGATCCGCGCGCCGTGGCGGGTGTGGTAGACGACCGGCGTCGAGTACCACGGCGACCAGAACGGATCATAGAAGCCCGGGCTCGAGGTCACCCGCTCCCGGCCGCGATCGACGCCGTAGTCGAACTTGACGATGAGGTCGGCCTGGGACGGGCTGTTGACCGGGCGATAGCCGAGCGCGGCCATGTGGTCGGCCACGCGCGAGGCGTATTGCTGGAACTCGATGCCGCCGGCGAGGGCGGGATCTTCGGGTACGACGACGAAGGTCTGTCCGGCGGGCGGGGGGACCTGGCTGTTGAAGTGCGTCACGTCGGCGTTGAACGTGTTGGTGCACGCGGCGAGCGCGGCCAGGGCCAGCGATATCACCGCCAGCTTCACCGCATTCAGGTGGGTTGTCATGCGCATGATCTGATCTCTTTCATGAACAGGTACGGCGGCGCGGTTCTGCGGTTTGCCGACACGCTCCTGCCAACGGTAGAGCGTGCCATAGATATGACGGGCTGAACCGCGATTGAATACAGCATCTGTAAAAAGCGTTTGCCAAGAGCGGCTTGGGGCGGGAGCGAGGCGTCCCCGCCGGGCCTTTTTCACGTTCAGCCGCGCACCAGCCCCAGCGCCGCGTACGCCGCCGTCAGCGTCCCGGAGGCCATCTCGCGCGCCTTGCTGGCGCCGCGGGCGAGAATGGCATCGAGCGCTTCCCGGTCGGCCTTCAGCTCGTTGAATCGCGCCGCGATCGGGGCAAGCTCCGCCACCATCCGTTCGCCAAGCGCCGGCTTGAAGGTGCCGAAACCCTGGCCGCCGTGCTCCCTCAGCACGTCGTCGATCGACTGGCCGGTCAACGCGCCGTAGATCGTGACGAGGTTGAGCGCTTCCGGCCGCCCTGCCAGCCCCGATGCCTCGCTCGGCAGCGGCTCCGGATCGGTCTTGGCCTTCCTGACCTTGCGCATGATCTCGTCGGCATCGTCGCTGAGGTTGACCCGGCTCATGTCCGACGGATCGGACTTGCTCATCTTGGCGGTCCCGTCGCGCAGCGACATGATCCGCGCCGCTTCCGGCGGAACGATCGGCTCCGGCAGGGTGAAGACCGGCGCGGCTTCGCTGGCAAAGTCGTTGTTGAACTTCTGCGCGATGTCGCGGGCGAGCTCGAGGTGCTGCTTCTGGTCCTCGCCGACCGGCACGTGGGTCGCCTGGTAGAGCAGCACGTCGGCCGCCTGCAGCACCGGGTAGGTAAAGAGCGCGACGCTCTGGCCTTCGCGATTCTTGCCGGCCTTGTCCTTCCATTGCGTCATGCGGTTGAGCCAGCCCATCCGCGCGGTGCCGGAGAGGAGCCATTGCAGCTCGGCATGGGCCGGCACCTGGGCCTGGTTGAACAGGATCGATCGCCGGGGGTCGATGCCGCAGGCGACAAGCGCGGCGGTCATCTCAAGAGTGGCGGCGTTCAGCTCCGCCGGCTTGTGCGGCAGGCTGATCGCGTGAAGGTCGGCAAGGAAGAACAGGCACTGATTCTTGCTCGCGCCACCGCCTGCGGCCGCCTCAGCGCGATTGCCCGCTTCCATCGCGTCCTGCATCCGCACCCAGTTGCGGATGGCGCCAAGATAATTGCCAAGGTGGAGGTTGCCGGTGGGCTGGATGCCGGAAACGACGCGCATGACGAAAGCCTTCTTGTCAGGGGATTGTCGGGGACGGCGGCCCGTTCGCCGGGCCGGAGCGCTAGCTCAGGCGCGCCATCGCCCCGAAAGGTCTTGGGCCGCCCGGCCGCGACCCGCAAGGCGGCGCAGCACTGTCCGTTCGAGGCGGGCGGTTCGGTCCATGGGCAGGCCCATATCACAAACCCGACGGCGCGGAACCCCTACTCGGCGAGATCGACCGGCTGTTGCGGCCGCCTGCGCCGGAGCTGGGCGATCAGGTCCTTGTCGAGCGCTCCGACCAGCCACGCGACGGCGAAGAAGACGATCATTCCGGCAAGCACCAGTACTCCCAGCGACCACACCCGCTCGACGATGTTCCCGTGGTAGCGGCTCGCCATCAGCGGCGTCAGCCACCACAGCAGGGCCGACATCGCGGCGGTGGCGACGATCTGGCGGCCGATGCGGCCGGCGAGCTTGCCTGTGACATGGAACCAGCCGCGCATCCGCAGCAGCGTGTAGAGCGTCAGCACGTTGAGTGAAGCTGTCGTTGCGGTCGCGGCGGCGAGGCCGACAATCCCGAAGCGCGGCACGACAATGAAGTTGAGAGCGATGTTGATCACCAGCGCCGCTCCCGCCACGAGCACCGGTGTGCGCGTGTCCTCGCGGCTGAAGAACGCCGGCTGGAACACCTTGACCAGGACATAGGCGGGAAGGCCGCAGACCAGCGCGGTGACGATGTCGGCCATGATCGCGCCCTTCGCCAGAGTCATCTTGCCGCCGACGAAGAACGCGGTGACGAACGCTGGCGCGCAGATGGCGAGGGCGGCTGCCGCGGGAAGGGTGAGCAGCGTCGCAACCTCGACCGCGTTCGCCTGCAGGCGCTGCGCCTCGCGCGCGTCGCCGGCCTGGATGTGCCGGGCGAGCATCGGCAGGATCGCGGTGCCGAGCGCGATTCCGAAGATGCCGAGCGGCATCTGGTTCAGCCGGTCGGCGTACTTGAGCAGGGCCAGCGAGCCTTGCGGCAGGCTGGTCGCGAAGAACGTGTCGACCAGCTGGCTGATCTGGTAAATCCCGGCGCCGAATGTCGCCGGCAGGATCAGCATGCCGAGCCGCTTCACGTCGGGCGTGAAGCGCGGCGCGCTGATCCTCATGTGCACCCCCGCGCCGCGGCTCGCCCACCACATGTAGCCAAGCTGCACGATGCCTGAGAGAGTGAGCGAGACGGCGAGGGACCAGGCGACGATCCGGTCGTCCCCGTGCGGGCCGCGCAAGTACCAGCCGGTGGCGATGCCGCCGATCATCACCAGGTTGAGGAACACCGGCACGAACGCGCCCGGCCCGAAGCGCGAGCGCGCGTTCAGCACGCC
>DATJHD010000031.1:0-11409 GCA_035494275.1 Croceibacterium sp. | reverse complement strand
CAGTCCGACGACGAGCTCGAGCAGGCGATCCGCGCCCAGGCCGAGCACCGGCACCATGCCGTCGGCACTTGCCGCCTCGGCACCGACGAGCTTGCCGTCGTCGACGCCCAGCTCAAGGTCCACGGCATCGACAACCTGCGCATCGCCGACGCCTCCGTGCTGCCCGAAGATCCCTCCGGCAACACCAACGTCCCCACAATGATGATCGGCGAAAAGGCCGCCGACATGATAAGGGGACGAAGCTTGGCGCCGGGCGAGGTGGAAGCCGCGGACGCCAGCGCCGGCGAAGGGGCCACCGCAGACCTCCGGCAATCGCGACCGGCGTTCGCTCGTTGACTCCGCCGAGTCCTGAATATATTTATCATGTTATCTATTTTGCCGAACTTGCGGGATAGACCGAAATGGCGACATGACGATGGTCGCGGAACATCCGCACGCCGTGTCCGGGCCTTGCACCGGCGGCATCGGGATCGGATACGAACGATAGAAGGGCCAAGCACGCGATGACCGCCTCCAGTCCCCGCCCAGACCCGCGCGACTTCCGCAAGCGACTGGTGGCGCGTGAGCCGTTACTCGGCAGCTTCCTCAAGTTCACAGTACCCCAGCCGAGCGAGATTCTCGGCCAGATCGGCTACGATTTCGTCATGCTCGACGAGGAGCACGCGCCCTGGACGCGCGAGCAGCTCGGGGTCGCCTATCTCGGGGCGCGCGCGTTCGGCATTGCCCCGCTGGTGCGCATTTCGCGCCCCGATTCCGCGAGCATCCTCTCCGCCCTCGACGACGGCGCCGTCGGCGTCATGGTGCCTCACGTGTCGTCCGCGGAGAAGGCGCGCGATGTCGCCTCGTGGTCGCGGTACAAGGGCGGCTCGCGTGGATCCGGCGTCAGCCGTGGGGGCGATTACGGCGGGCTCGTCGGGCCCGGCGGCATCGACGGCTATTACGAGCGCGCCGATGCGATCACGGCGGTGATCGCGATGATCGAGGACGCCGAAGCCATCGAGCGGATCGACGAGATCGCGGCCGTCGACGGGATCGACGCCTTCTTTCTCGGCCGTGGGGACCTCGCATTGTCCTTGAGTAACGTCCGGGGGTCGAGGCCCACGGTCGACGAGGCGGTCAAGGTCGTGGCGAAAGCGGTGATCCGCAAAGGCAAGGCGCTGTGCGCCGTCACGCCCAATCTCGCGTCCGACGACGCCCGGGCGATGATCGACCTCGGCGTCACCTGCATGCTCGCAGGCAACGACCAGCATTTCATGCGCGCGGGCGCGCTTGCCCAGCTCGCCCACTTCGAGACGCTGATGAAGAGCAGCAACACCTGACCGCGCCGGCGGGCATGACCGCACCCGCGGCGCCGGCGTCCGGAGCGGCGTCGCAGTCACTTGTACGCGCGTAAACTTGGGGAGACAGATCATCGACTATCGTTATCTTGGCCGCAGCGCATTGCAGGTATCGCCCCTTTGCCTCGGGGCGATGATGTTCGGCGGCGCCACCGACGAAGCCACGTCCAGGCGGATCGTCGACAAGGCGCGCGAGCAGGGCGTCAACTTCATCGATACCGCCGACGTCTATAACGGCGGCAGGTCCGAGGAAGTGGTGGGACGGGCGATTGCGGCCCATCGGCATCACTGGGTGCTCGCCAGCAAGTTCGGCCAGCGGGCCGGCGATGGCCCAAACCAGTGCGGGCAGTCGCGCAAGTGGATCGTCGAGGAGGTCGAGGCCAGCCTTCGTCGGCTCGGCACCGACTACATCGATATCGTCTATTTTCACAAGGCCGACGTTGGCGTGCCGTTCGAGGAAGGCTTGCGGGCCATCCGCGACCTGATCGTCCAAGGCAAGGTACGCTATTACGGGGTCTCGAACTTCAAGGGCTGGCGCATCGCGGAGATCTGCCGCGCGGCCGACGCCATCGGCATGGACCGGCCGGTCGTCAGCCAGCCGCTTTACAATATCGTCGACCGCTTGAGCGAAGTAGAGCAGCTTCCGGCGGCCGATCATTATGGCCTCGGCGTAGTCCCCTACAGCCCGCTCGCCCGCGGCATCCTCAGCGGAAAATACGCCAAGGACGCCCCGCCGCCCGAGGATTCGCGGGTTGCCCGCAGCGACGTGCGGATCCTACAGACCGAGTGGCGCCCTGAATCGGTCGACATAGCCCGGACAATCGCGGCCCACGCTGCCGCCCGCGGCATGTCGACTGTCACTTTCGCGCTCGCCTGGGTGCTGAATAACCGTCTGGTCAGCTCGGCGATCGCCGGACCGCGCACCGAGGAGCAGTGGGACGGTTACCTCCCGGCGCTCGACGCGCAGCTCGGGCCCGAGGACGAGGCGTTCGTCGACGGCCTGGTCACGCCAGGCCATGCCTCGACCCCAGGCTACACGGACCCCGCCTACCCGATCGAGGGCCGCCGCGTGCGCTGACCCGCAGTTCCAGCCGCAAGTAGGAAAGCACAAGCCGATGGACGCGACATTGAACGATAAGACCCTGCAGATGCTGCTCGACCGCGCCGCGATCGAGGAAATCTTCGTGCGCTATTATTCGGGCCTTGGCAGCGGAGATCCCGACGGATTCGGCGGCTTCTTCACCGACGACCTCGAGCTCGACGTGAACGGCCTTGTCGCCCGCAATAAGGAGGAGGTCGCGCGCCTCTATCGCGACGTTGCAGCTGACAAGCCCAATCTGACGGGTACGTTCCGCATGATCCTGAGCAACCTGTTCATCGAGCTGGACGGCGACACGGCGCGGGCGCGGATGATGTGGACACAGACCTTGAACGACACCTTGAAAGGTCCCCCGCGGCTGATCGAACAGGGTCTAGAATACGATCTCCTGGTCAAACAGGAAGGCCGATGGAAAATCAGGAAGCGCGTTGTCATCGCCGATTCCGGCATGCCCGACATCATGGACGAGACCTACCGGCCGCTGCCCGATTACAAGCTGTCGGACCTCTGAGCGGGAAGCGCGTCCTCGTCGCGCCTGAGCGCGTACGGCCGCTGATCGAGCCGCAATTGCCGGACGACGTCGAGCTGCGGACGTTCGCAACGCGCACAGAAGCGCTCGCCCTCGCGCCCGTCGCGGAAATAGGCTGGTTCGACGACTGGTCGGACGGCATTTTCGCCAAGGCGCCGGCGGCGGCCGCTTCGGCGCGCTGGATCAACACGATCGGAGTCGGCATCGACGCGTTGCCGGTGAGCCGCTTCGTCGAGCGCAACCAGATCCTCACGACGGGCGCCGGGTTGATGCCCGACGTCATCGCCGATTTCGCGGTGATGGGAGTGCTGACACTGGCGAAAAGGGTGGACGAGATCGTCCGCGCGCACGACCGCCAGGAGTGGCTGCACAAACCCCCTGGTACGATCGAGCTGCTCGGCAGCCGGGCGCTGATCGTCGGCTACGGCGAGATCGGGCGCGAGATCGGACAACGGCTGCGAGCGTTCGGCATCGATGTGACCGGTGTCAGGCGCTGCGCCGATGGCGAACAGGGCGTCATCGGACCCGATGACTGGCGTCCGCGCCTAGCCGAGTTCGACTGGGTCGTGCTTTGCGCGCCCTCGACCGCCGAGACTCGGTGCATGATCGGAGCTGGCGAGCTGGCGTCGGTGAAACCCGGCGCCCGGCTCGTCAACATCGCCCGCGGCGACCTTGTCGATCAGGCATCGCTGCTCGCCGCGCTGGAAGACGGCCAGCTCGGCGGCGCGTTCCTCGACGTGACCACGCCGGAACCGCTGCCGCCGGAGCACCCGCTCTGGCGCGCACCGAACACGATCGTGTCGATGCACCTCTCGGGACAGAGCCAGACGACGGCCTTCCGCCGAGGCGCCGTGCGCTTCCTATCGAACCTGCAGCGCTACTTGTCGGGCATGCCGCTCGAGCGCGTGGTCGATCTCGCGCGGGGCTATTGAGACCCGCCCCGCGGAGTTCCTATTCTGCCAGGCCGAGCAAGCGAAGGGCGTTGCCGGAAACCATCTTGCGTATGTCCTCGTCGGAATAGCCAAGGTCGATGCAGACCTTGACCACGCGGCGAAATCCCTGGACCGGATGCTCGATTCCGCGTTGGCCGAGGTCCGAGGCGAGGATGGTCTTGTCGACCGTGCCGGCCTTGATCAGCTCGTCGAGATCCTCTGGCGGCAGCGGGTTGCGCGGACTGACCTTCACGAACATGCACAGCGAATGCTCGATGAAGGCGTCGAACTCGTCGACGAGCCGGCGAATGTCGGCGTGGGTCGCTTCGAGAATGAAGCTGGGATGATTGACGAGCAGCCGTTTGACGCCCCGCTTCCGGGCCTCTGCGAACACGGCGAAGATCTCTGAAATATGCATGTGACCGCCCGACAGGATCACGTCGTGCGCGGCAACCATGTCGAGGATGACCTTCACCTCGTCCTTGATTTCGCCGTTCTCGTCGATCGGTGTTAGCGGGTCGAACGGGATCATCGGCTTGAGCGTGTGCGGAAAGCCCGCGCTTATGCCGAACGGCGATTCGATGTGGTTCTTGGCCGAGAAGGTCGGCATCCAGACCAGCTTCGCGCCCAGCGCGATTCCGGCATCGACCGCATGCTTGTTGAACCCCCCGCTGGCGTTGTTGAGGGGGACGCCGGAGAACAGCTCTACGCCGAGGTGCCCGTGCGTCTCGCTGAGGAGGGCGGTAATCGGCGTGGCCGAATAGTAGTGATCCTTGATCAGCATCGCTCTGAAACCGGCTTCGGCCGCTTCCTCCAGCGCCTGGAGGTGATTGAGATCGCGGGCCATGACCGACGGCCCGGAGTGGCAATGCAGGTCGACGGCGCCGACGAGGAGGCGGGATACGCGCTCCTCCATAGCCTGATCGGTGGGATCGTCGGTCGTCACTGTAGCCATGTCACCCTCACAGTCCTTTGCAGCGGTCGCCGCGATTGTTTGGAAAGGCGGAACGCGCGCTTCATTGCAGCGCGCCTTCGTCGATCCGCTGGCGATAGACCCGGCCGTAAGGCCGCAGCGCCTTCCACAGCGCGAAAGCGCAGATGGGACCGAGCACCAGCCGGAAGGCGGCGATCACGTAACGCAGGTCGGCTTCGGAATGGGCGACGTAGTCGGTCGCGAGTGCGACCAGCGTCGGGCCGAGCGATCCCGCGATGGCGTTCTGCAGAATGAAGTAAGTGACGTTGATCTGGCTGCGCATCTCGTTGGGTACCGCCGTATTGAGGGCAGCGTTGAAGCCGGCCGCGCCCATGGCGCCCAGCATGGCGCCGACCGAAGCCAACCCCAGGGCGAGCCAGCCATTGGGCATCAGCGGGGCGGCAATGAGCAGCGGAATCGGCAGGGCTTGAGCCAGGAACAGGACGCGAAGGTTCGCGTCGTCGCGGCGTCGGCCGAGCGCTTCGGCCAGCCACGCGCCGGCAAACAGGCCGATGGTGCCGCCGACCAGGGAAATAACGCCCATCAGGGTGCCGATCTTGGCCGGACCCCAGCCATAGGTCCGCTCGTAGAAGGCGGGCATCCAGGCGATAAGGCCATAGTTCTGGAATCCCATGGCCAGGACGCCGATGATCAGCGGCAGGTGAAAAGCCCGCTGGGAATTCACCAGCGCGAATACCTCCTTGAGCGAGTACCCGTTTGGCCTCGTACCGCCCTTGCGGGCAGGTTCGGGAACGGTCAGGAAGAAGACCAGGGCGATGAGGAAGCCGGGAATGCCGAGGAAAAAGAACACCAATTGCCAGTTGTAGATTCGGCCCAGGCCATCGATCTCGATCGGTTTCACGTCGGCCAGAAGGCCAAGCAGGATGCCGCCGAACAGCAGCGAGAGCGCCGCGCCGCCGAGGAAACCGGAATTGTAGATGGCGTAGGCGCGCGGTAGCTTTTCCTTCGGCACGGTGTCCGAGATCAGCGAGAGGCTAGCCGGACCGCAGCCCGACTCGCTCGCGCCGATGATCGCGCGCGAAGCGAAGAAGGCCCAGAAATTCTGCGCGAATCCGCACAGCGCGGTGGCCGTGCTCCACACCGTGAGACATCCGGCGATGACGGAGCGGCGGACGCCCCGGTCCGCCAGGCGCGACAGCGGGGGTCCGCCGACCACGTAGAAGAGCGTGAAAGCGGCACCGAGCAAGACGCTCACCTGCGTGTCCGAAAGGTGGAAATCGCGCTTCATCGGCTGGACGAAAAGCGCCAGCACCCCGCGATCGATCTGCGACATGATCGCCACCAGCGCCGTCATGAAGACCGTGTACCAGCCGAGCCCGCTGTCCGGCGCCCTCACCGGCCTGTCTAACCTATCCGCCGGAGCCTCGACTGCCACGCTGGCACTGTTTCCCATATCGCTAGGCGCCCTCTCCCGCGCCGCCCCCGGCTGAGCAACTTCCCCGTGAAATATAACACGATAAGTATTTCGCGGGGGTCGTCAACCGGCGATCACCGTGCCGGGTAATCGCGCGGCGATTCCCCGGTCATCTCGTTGAAGATCATTCGGCGAGTGAAGCGCCAGCCTTCGGCCGTGCGGATGAGATCGTCCTCGTAATAGCCGTAAGCCGCGACATACGGCCAACGCTGGAGATTGTCGTTGTTGAGATCGAACCAGTAGGCCCAGGCCCGCGCTTGGTCGCCATCGATCTGGAACACCTGATTGGTCACGAAATGGCGGAGCCGAAACGGCTTTCTCGGGCCAGCGGCAGCGGCCAGCCGGTCATAGAATTCCCCGATACGGATGCAGGCGGCACGGATCGCCTCCTTGCCTTCGGCGCGGCCTTCAGGCCACTCCAGCACCGCATCGTCGACGAACAGCGACGCGTAGACGTCGGCCTCGTGCCAATCGAGGGCGAACATGTACCGGTTCTGCATCTCGCCGATGACAGCCCTGTCGATCGTTTCCTGCATGGCCCGCAGATCTGGCTGCATGTCCACCTCCCCTTCGCCGCGCGCAGGGTTCATCCCACGATCGGCTCCATTTATTTATTTAACATGTTTACTATGAGGGATCGTTGCGGCCAAGGCAAGGGCCCATTCCCGCCGCGCTTGCTCATGCGGTGACGCGGGAAATGAACCGCGCGACCTCGGCCTGAATTTCGGCGTTTTCTGGCGCCTCGCCCATGAGAAATCCACCGTGTGGCATGGCCTCCCAGACGTGCAGCTCGGCGTCGACTCCGGCTTCGCGCAGGCGACGGTGAAACATGACCGAGTTCGACAGGAAGAGGTCGCGCGTGCCGGATTGCACGAGCGTTGGCGGGAAGCCACGGGTGAAGTCGGCAAAGAGCGGCGAAAGATAGGGATCCCTGAGGTCGCGGCCCCCGGCATAGAGGGCATTGGCTTCCGGCAACCCGCCCTTGAGCACGACGTCGAGATCGGCGTTGGTGCGGAAGGTATCGCCGGACTCGGTGAGATCGACCTCCGGCGTCAGCAGGACGACGCCCGCGGGCAGCGGCAGCCCGCGATCGCGGATCATGAGGGTTGCCGCGGCCGCAATGTTGCCGCCGGCCGAACCGCCGCCGATGACTATGCGCGCAGCGTCGCAGCTTTCGAGCAGCGCCCGGTAGACCGCGACGCAATCGTCGGGCGCAGCCGGAAAGGGATGGTCGGGCGGCATGCGGTAATCGACCGAAACCGTGCGGATGCCAAGCGCTTCGGCGGCGCGGACGGCCATGACCTTGGCGAAGGCGCCGCCACCGACATAGAAGGCACCGCCATGGGCGAAGAGATAGACCGGCGCGTCGGCCGGTGAGTCCTCGGCAGGCACGGCGTCATGGCAGGACACGCCGGCGATCGACCTCGTCTTCACTTTCGCGCAGGTCTTCTCGAGGATCGGCTCGGCGAGGCGCTCCCACATCGCGTCGACGTCGGCTGCCTGCTGGCGCCACGCGGGGAGATCGGCCGGGGCTGGCCGCGCGACCGGCGGCTGCGCCGCTCCGTCCGACAGGGCCTTGCGGGCAGCGGGACTGATGGTCGACGGCGGAGGGATTTCGCGTGCGCCCAGGCGCACGGGGGTTTCGCGTTCGTCCTGATCGGCCATTTTCCTGCTCCCGACGTGACCCGCGCATGCCTCGCCGGAACGCCCCGGCGGCTCTTGATTACTTAACACGATAATTTATGACAAGCCGTTCCGGCGATCGACACCGGCATCGGTTCTGTCCGCCGATGGCGCGATGGCCCGTCAGGGAGAACGAGGTGCCCCAGCTCGCCGCCAATCTTTCGATGCTGTTCACCGAACTCAATTTCCTCGATCGCTTCGCGGCAGCGGCCGATGCCGGCTTCCGCGCCGTCGAATTCATGTTTCCCTACGAAGAGACGCCGGATGCGATTGCCGCCAGAGCGGCTGCATGTGGACTGGACGTCGTGCTGTTCAACTGCCCGGCAGGCGACTGGGCCGGTGGCGAGCGCGGCATCGCAGCCCTGCCGGCGCGCACCAGGGAATGTCGGGCCGGCGTGGGTCGCGCGCTCGATTATGCCCGCGTGCTCGGCTGCCGCAAGCTGCACCTGATGGCGGGGCTCGTACCCTTCCCCACCGACCGGGCGGCGCTGCGCGACACGCTCATCGACAATATCCGCTTTGCCGCTGACCTCGCGGCGGGCGACGGCATCGAGATTCTGCTGGAGCCGATCAACGCGCGCATCGACATGCCTGGTTATTACTACTCGACGAGCGAAGAGGCGCTGGCGATCATCGACCTCGCCGACCGGGCCAACGTCAGGCTGCAATACGACATCTACCACATGCAGGTCATGGAAGGCGACCTGATGCGGCGGATCGAGGCGTATGTCGAACGGATCGGCCATGTCCAGGCCGCCGACAACCCGGGCCGAGGCGAGCCGGGAACGGGCGAGATCAATTTTGCGAGGATCTTCAGCCTGCTGGACGAGCTCGGGTACGTGGGCCACGTCGGCTGCGAATATCGTCCGACGACCGATACCTTGTCCGGTCTCGGCTGGGCCGCACCCTATCTATCGGCAGAAAATTGAACCAACGGTCAGGAAACCAGCAAATGTCAGGACAATCCGCCCCGATCCCGGACTATCGATATGGTCTCTACGATTCTCACGCGCATCTCGTGTCCGACGACCTCGAGCGCTATCCCCGAAAAGGCTTTCGTATCGCTCCTCCGAAGGACGGAGCGCCGGCGATCAGGCCGCCGTTCGGACCGGGAACCGTGGGCATCCCCGGTGGCATGCACGGCCCAAACCCGGTTAACGAGAAGCCGACTGCCGAGCAGATGCATCGCTGGATGGCCGAGGAGAACGTCGTCGGCATTGCCGCGGTGCAGAAGGGGATGATCTACGGGACCGACAACAGTTACATCGTCGATGCGGCCAATCTCTTCCCTGATGAAATGAGCGCGGTGATCATCGTCGACCCGCAAGCCCCCGAAACGCCGCGGGTGATGCGGGATCTCGCCAAACGCGGGGTCGTCAGCATCCGCTTCTTCCCCGTGAACGTCGCCGACAAGGCCGCATGGCTAGGCTCGGAAGCGGCGCTGGCGGTCTGGACGCTGGCCGACGAACTGGGACTCGTGGTCGATCTCGAGGCGCCGCCCTATGATGCGCCGCTGATGATCCCGGTCGTCGAGTCCATGGCGGACCGGTTCCCAGACCTGTCGATCGTGCTCGATCACCTGTTCATGCCGGTGGTGACCGATCCCGCTTTCGGTATCGGCTCGCAATACGACGGCTTTGCCTCGCGAGACAACATCTCGCTCAAGTGGACCTCGCTGATCATGGACGTCATCCGGGAACAGGGGGTCGCGCCGGAGGCCGTCCTGCGCCGCGCGGTCGACTACTTCGGCGCGGACAAGGTGATGTGGGGCTCGGACATCGGCACCTCCTCGGGCACTTACAAGGAGATGGTCGAGCGAGCCGTGGCTTCGACGGCCCTGCTAAACGAGCAGGAGCGCAGGAAGGTGCTGCATGACACCGGTCGACGGGTCTTCGCCGGGTTTGATTCAGCGGCCGCGCGAGACGAGCCGGCGGGCACGGCCTAGAGAGTTGTGCGGACCGGTGCAGCGCACCTATCGCGCTGACGCCGGCCGCCGTTAGGCCGCCTCGCGCTCGCTGCCGATCGGAAGCTGGGCGCGCACGCTCGCCTTTGAGAGGTCGAGCCCATAGAGCTTTTCGGCGTTGCCGCCGACGATCTTGCGCACTTCATCAGGGTCCATGTGCCCCATCGTCTCGCCGATCGTGCGGACCGAGTTCGGCCAGATCGAATCCGGGTGCGGGTAGTCGCTCGCCCACAGGAGGTTCTCCGGGCCCCAGAACTCGGTCAGCCGCATCGCCGTCGGGCTCTGCTGGAAGGTCCCGTAGACCTGGCGCTGGAACACCTCGCTCGGCTTCATCTTGTGCGGGATGCCGCCCTTGTCGTCCCAGAACTCCTTGCACTCGATCAGCCGCCAGTAGCGGTAATCGAGCTCCTCGACGACCCACGGCACCCAGCCGACGCCGCTCTCGGCGATGACGATCTTGAGCCGGGGATGCCGCTCGAGGATGCCCCAGGCGAACAGGTCGACGAACGGGTCGAGGAACTGCTCGATGAACATCTTGGCGTGGAGGAAGGTCGCGCCCGGGCTGCCCTTGTACTTGTCGAACGCCTTGGTCACGCCGGGGAACACGGTGACGTGGAAGCTCAAGACGATGCCCGTCTCTTCGAGGAGGTCGAACAGCGGCTCCCACCGCGGGTCCTCCAGCCGCGGCTCGGCAACGGCGATCTGCAGGTTCGCCTGGCGCACGCCGCCGCGCCCGGCGAGGCGCTTCAGCTCCGCGTGCGCCGCCTCGGGCGTCGGCGGCAGCATGGCGACCCCGATCAGCCGGTCGGGCGCGGCCGAGCAGAAGTCGTCGTACAGCCAGTCGTTGTAGGCCGAGTAGCACGCCGCCATGAACTCCGGGTCGGCGGTCCTGATGCTGGTGACGGGGCCGAACACGAGGTGCGCCCAGACGTGATCCCGGTCCATGTCGTCGAGCCGCAGCCTGGCGTTGCCGGCCCGCAGCTCGGTCAGGTCCTCGACGCCGCCGCGATCGTAAGCGGTGTGGATCGGCTTCGGGCCGTTGCCGAACAGGCTGCCCTTCGCGCCCGACCAGAAGCCCCACGGCTCGCCGTCGGCCATCCACATGCCGCCCTTGGCCGAGATCTCGACGTGCGGCGCGCGCTCGCCCCACTTTGCAGCCATGCGCTTGTGCCACACGTCGCCCGGCAGCATGTTGAGGTCGAGATGGTCGTCACAGGAAACGAGGGCGGCTTCGATCATGAGAATCCCCGGCGCTATTTACATAACATGATAACAAAAATCCGGGTTCGCGATACCCCCTGAGTTGCAATTGGCGCATCAATACCGGTAGTGATCGGGCTTGAACGGGCCCTCGACCGGCACGCCGATGTAGTCGGCCTGCCGCTGGTTCAGCCTGGTGAGGTGCACGCCGAGCTTGGGCAGGTGCAGGGCGGCGACCTTCTCGTCGAGATGCTTGGG
>DATJHD010000030.1:0-34156 GCA_035494275.1 Croceibacterium sp. | reverse complement strand
ATTCGCTGGCTGACCACATCGCCGCGGCCGAAGGCGCCGGGCTGGCGCTCGTGGATGGGGCCGAAGCTCCGATCGGCCCGGCGGTGCGCCATCTCTACGCCGAAGCGGGCCGGCTCGCGCTTTACGAAGAGCATTTCGGACTGCCGCTGGTGTTCGCCTTGCGGTTCGAGCGGGGCTGACGCGATGCGCATGCTGGTTCGGGCGCGTAACGCGACCATCGCCTGCGAAGGCGATCGCCTGTGTGCCCCGGAGGGCAAGTTCGACGTGGTGCTCGACTGCCGCGAAGCCGAGGTGCGGCCCGGCCTCATCAACAGCCACGAGCACCTTCATCGCAACCACTACGGCCGGCTGGGCAAGCCGCCCTATCGCAACGCCGCGCAGTGGGCACGAGACATCCAGCAGCGTCACCGCAGGCGAATAGCGGCCGGCCGCAAGGTGGCGCGCCGCGAGGCCTATCTCGCCGGGGCCTGGAAGAACCTGTTCGCCGGTGTCACTTCGGCCGTGCATCACGATCCATGGGACGACGAGCTCGCGTGCGAATTCCCGCTTCGCGTGGTGCGCGTCGCAAACGACGATTCGGTAGCCCTGACGCCCACCCTGGGCGCCAGTCGCAAGAGAGGCTCCCCTTATGCTCTCCATCTTGCGGAAGGCACCGACGAGCAGGCCGCCAGCGAGATCGACACGATCGCGCGGGTCGGCCTGCTCGACAGGCACTTGCTGGCGGTCCACGTGGTGGGACCCGGCGTGGAGGGCGGCGAACGGCTGCGCCGGTCAGGGGCGGCGCTGGTCTGGTGCCCCAGTTCCAATTTCTTCCTGTTCGGCCGCACGGCGCCGGCGCGCCTGCTTCAGGGCCGCACCGACATCTTGCTCGGCAGCGATTCCCTGCTGACCGGCGCGGGCAACCTGCTCGATGAAATCCGTTTTGCCCGCGCCACCGGCCGTCTCGATGACGAACGCCTGGAAGCGGCCGTCGGCAAGACCGCGGCGAGGCGGCTCGGTCTTGCTCCGCCGGTGCTCGAACCGGGGGCGCCGGCCGATTTTGTCCTGTTGGCCGCTCCGTTGCTCCAATCGGCGGCTCGCCATGTGCGGCTGACCGTCGCGGCGGGCGTGCCTCGAGTCGCCGATCCCGAGGTCGCCCGCCAGCTCGAACAGTCCGGTATTTCCGGCGAACGACGCGCGGTCGGCAGCGTCACGCGCTGGACCCATGCTGCAAACAAACCACTCGATGAGGGATCTCAATGACGCTGAGGATTTCCAATACTGCGCTCCTGCTCACGTGCGCTGCGGGGCTCGCCCTGTGCGCCGCTTCACCGGCGACGGCCGCCGACGATGCGACCGCGACGACAGCTTCTACCCCCTCGGACGACCCGCAACAGCAGGGTCCCGCCGGCGACGAGGTGCCGGCAAGCCAGCCGGCAGATTCGACGGACGCTCACAAAGGCGGGGGGACCGACATCCTGTCGGGCGACACCATCTCGATTCTGCTCGACGGGCGACTGGCGCTTGCGAACGGCGAGCGCTCCTTCACCAACCGTGGACTGGGCAAGACGCGGTTCCAGGGCACGGCCAGCGGCGCCTACAACCCGTATGCGGTTCCGGTGGAAGCGGACCTGATCTGGACCCCGCGCTTTACCAACACGCTCAGCGCAAATGTCTCGACTGCGTGGCAGCGTGATCAGGAAAATGCCGTCGACCTCATCGAAGCGTTCGTGAACTGGCTCCCGCCACAAACGGGGGCGGTCGGGGTGCAGGTGCGCGCCGGGTTGATGTGGCCGGAAATTTCGCTCGAGCATTCGACGGGCGGCGCGTGGAGCGTCGTCGATACCATCACCCCGTCGACGATCAATTCGTGGGTCGGCGAAGAGGTCAAGGTTATCGGCCTCGAAGGCACCATCAGAACCGATATCGGCGGCAACACCGTCGGGCTTACCGGCGCGGTGTTCGGCTTCAACGACACTTCGGGGACTCTGCTGTCGTTCCGTGGATGGGCGCTGAGCGACATCAAGGCGACGGCGTTCGGCCATTTCAAGCTGCCGCCGCTCAACCCGTTCCTGACCTTCGCCCAAGCGCCCAATACGAGATCGCTGATCGAGCTCGACAATCGGCCCGGCTGGTACGCCCGCCTCGACTGGCGTGCTTCCGCCCCGTGGGGCGCGGCCTTGTTCTATTACGACAATCGCGGGGATCCGAAGGCGTTCACAGAGCACCTGCAGTGGGGCTGGCGCACGCGTTTCTGGAACCTGAGCTTCGACGCCGATCTCGATAGCCGCACTCGCCTGCTCGCCCAGGGCATGACCGGCTCGACGATCATGGGCTTCCCGCACAACGGCGTGCCGTGGGTTCACACCTACTTCAGCAGCGCCTATGTGCTCTTGTCGCACCGCCTCACCGACAAGTGGAATGTCGCCGGCCGGGTCGAAGCATTCCGCACCCGCGAGCACGGCAGCGAGATGTCGCCGCTCGAAAGCGAGGACGGCTGGTCGTGGACGGCAGCGCTCAAGTATCTCCTGAACGATCATGTCACGCTCAAGGCCGAAGCGCTCAACGTCCGGAGCAAGCGCGGCGTCAGGACAACCAACTTCGGCATCGATCCATTCCAGGCGCAGACCGTGTTCCAGCTTGCCCTCCAGGTGCGCTTGTGAGGCAGGCAGTCGGTTTCCTGGCGGTTGCAGTCGCCTGCCTGGCGCTGGCGGGCTGCTCAAACGGACCTCGCCTTGGCGAAACCGACGCGCCAATGGTGGTGACCCAGCTTACCGACTTGCCCACGCCGCCGGGAATCGATCCGGCAAGCGGCCCATCCGCTTATCGCATCGCGCCGCTCGACAAGCTGTCGCTTGTCGTCGTCGACACTCCCGAACTCACCGGCATGTTCCGTACCGACAGCGCCGGCAGAATTGTTCTTCCGTACCTCGGACAGGTCCAGGCGGCCGGCCTGACCCCGGCGGAGCTTTCCTCGCAGCTGAACAGCAGCCTCAAGAACGGGCATTTCATTAACGACCCGCGGGTGGCGGTGAACGTCGAGGAGACCGCGAGCCTCGACTACACGATCGACGGGCAAGTCAACGAACCCGGCGATTACGCCGCGACTTCCGACCTCACGCTGATGCACGCGGTAGCGAAGGCCAAGGGACTGAACGAGTACGCCAGGCTCAACGATGTCGTCGTCTTCCGAAAGGTCGAGGGAAAGACTTACGCCGCGCTCTACGACCTCAATTCCATCCGTCTCGGCCTCTATGTCGATCCGCGGATCTATCCGCACGATATCGTGGTCGTCGGGGACTCGGTTGCCCGGCGGAAGCTGGCGCAGTTCGTTTCCGCGCTGCCGCTGATCACCACGCCGATCGTGCTCGCGCTGCAAAGGCTGCCCTGATGGAGGCGATCTCACCCGAAGCGCTCGGCTGGCTTGCTGGAAACGTACCGATCGTGGCCGGAGCGCCGTCCGGCGCAAACGGACCATCGCGCGAGCCTCAGCTCAAGCGCCTTTTGCGCTTCGTTGTCCGCTGGCGCTGGGTCTTGCTGCCCGCGATCCTTGCCGGGCTGGTGCTCGGGCTCGTCGCAACGGTGGTGATGGCGCGGCAGTACGCCTCGACAGTCCGCCTCGAGATCTCCCGCGACGCCGCCCGCGTGACCAAGATCGAAGACGTTCAGCCCGAAACGAGCATCGGCGATCAGGAATTCTATCAGACGCAGTACGGTCTGCTGCAGGCGACCGGCCTCGCCGAACGCGTGGCCGCCGACTTGCGGTTGAGCGACGACAAGGCATTCTTCGCGCTCTTCCACCGCCAGGACGATTTCGACAGGGTCGGGCAGCTTGCCGACACGGGGGCGCGCCTCGCCAAGCGACGCGAACTTGCAGGCGAGATCCTGCTCGAGCAGGTGACCGTTGCCCCCATGCGGGGTTCGAGCCTGGTCGACGTGACCGTGACGACGCCCGATCCGGCGCTGTCGCAGCGCCTCGCCGCCAAATGGGCCGACGACTTCATCGCCATGTCCATGGAGCGTCGTTTCGATGCTTCGAGCTACGCCCGCAGTTTCCTCGAGAAACGGCTGGAGGCGTTGCGCGGAACGCTGGAGAATTCAGAACGCGAGGCGGTCGAATATGCGGACAGCCAGGGCATCATCAACCTGCCCGAGGCGCCGGGCGACAAGGAACAATCCGGCACGGTCGACCGGTCGCCGCTGACCGACAAGCTCGCAGCGCTAAACCAGGCCCTGGCTGTTGCAACAGCCGACAGGATCGCGGCCCAATCGCAGCTCGCCGCGACCCGTAACCCCGACGCGAGCCCGGAAGCGTTCAACAATCAGGCCATCAGCGACCTGCGCCGGCAGAGGAGTGAAGTTTCGGCGGACCTCGCCAAGACCGCTTCCCAATTCGGCTCCGCTTATCCGCGAGTGAAGGCGCTCTCCGATCAATTGAACCAGATCGACAGTTCCCTCGGGCGCGAGACGGGGCGCGTGCGAACCTTGCTGACCCAGACTTATCGCGCGACGGCGGCGCGCGAGGCGGCTCTCGCTGCCCAGGTGGCGGCGCTCAAAGGCCAGCTCAACAACGTCCGCCGGCGCAGCATCCAGTACAACATCTACCTGCGCGACGCGGATACCAACCGTCAGCTCTATGACTCGCTGCTCCAGCGCTACAAGGAGATCGGCGTCGCCGGCAGCGTCCAGGACAACAACATCGCCATCATCAACATGCCGAAGCGGCCCGATCGGCCGGTCAGCCCGAGACTCCTCGTCAACCTGATGGTGGCGATGTTCGCCGGGGGCCTGGTAGGTGTCGCGCTCGCCGCCGCGCTCAACCAGATCGACGAGACGATCGGCGATCCCGACAGCGTTCGCACGCGGCTCGGGCTGCCGTTGCTGGGCGCCTTGCCGATGGTGAGGGACGGCGCGCCGCTCGAAGAGCTGGACAGTCCTCGCTCGCCGCTTAACGAAGGCTATCTCTCGATGCAGGCCAACCTCCAACTGGCCACGCCCCACGGAACGCCGACGTCGATCGCCTTTACCAGCACGCGCCCCAGGGAGGGCAAGTCGACCAGCGCGATCGCGCTCGCCCGGCTGCTGGCGCGAGCGAAGAAACAGGTCGTGCTGATCGACGCCGACATGCGTTCGCCTTCGCTGCACGAGGCGTTCAAAATCGCGAACAAGGCCGGCGTCAGCAACCTCCTGGCCGGCTCGCGCGACATCGCGGCGGTTCGCCACGCCACGGCGTGGGAGGGGCTGTCGATCATTCCGGCCGGACCGCAACCACCCAGCTCGGCCGACCTCCTGATGGGCGAAGGCCTGCGCGAGCTGATCGCCAGGCTGCTCACTGAATTCGATCATGTCGTCGTCGATTCCCCTCCGGTGCTCGGCCTCGCGGATGCCCCGCTCGTCGCCTCGGCGGTCGATGCAGTGGTCTATGTTGTCGAAGCGGGCGTGACCCGCAGCGGCGCGGCAACGCACGCGATCGAGCGCCTTCGGGAAGCGCGCGCCAACCTGCTTGGCGCGGTGGTGACCAAGTTTGCCGCCGGGCGGCGGGCGTTCGCTTACGATTATGGCTACGGTTACGGTAACGAAGCCGTCGCCGAAGCGGCCTGACCGGCCACTCGACGCGCGAGGGCGCATCGCGCTGCGCGCGTCGATTGTCGCGGCGGCTGTCCTCGCCGGTCTTGGAGTCTGGTTCGCGAGCAGCAACACCAGCGCGCACGAGCTCGATCGCGCACGCGGGCTCATCCGGCAGAATCGCTCGCCGACCGAGCCCGAAGTCACCAACCTGGTGCAGGTCGCCCTGCGTCGCGATCTCACGCAGCCGGCGGCGCTGGAAATGCGGGCGCTTGCCTACGAGCGAAGCGGCGATCGCGCGGCCGCGTCTCGGCTTTACCGCCTGTCCGATCGCATCAGCCGCCGGAGCCTCGCGACGCGGCTCTGGCTGGTGCAGGACGCAGTCGGGCGCGGAGACGTCAGGCAAGCGCTCGCCAACATGGACGTCGCGCTGCGCACGTCGTCTGCCGCGCCGAATTTCGTGTTCCCCGCGCTGGCGCGGGGCCTGGAAGATCCCGCGCTTGTCAAGCCGATCGCGGCGATGGTCGATCGACCGAGCGATTGGCGCGAAGCCTTTCTCATCTATGCCTCGGACAGCGCCGAGCCGACGTCTGCAGCGGCCCTCTTCCTCGCTCTGCGAAACGCGCGGGTCATTTCCAAGGATGAACTCGATCTCAAGTTGATCGCCCGCCTTGTCGATGGCGGGAAATTCACGCTGGCGAGGCGACTGGACGCAACGTTCGAGCCCCGGGCGGCGAGCGGGGAGCTGGTCGAGGACGGTTCTTTCGACAACAGTGCTGCGCGATATCCTTTCGGCTGGGGCCTGGCGGAAAACGGCGAGCTTGGCGCAACCCGCGAGATCGAGGATGGTCGCGCCGTCCTGGCCTACCACGCAGACCCCGCCGAAGGGGGACAGGTCGCGGCACAGCTGCTCATGCTTCGACCGGGATCCTACGAGCTGGATTTGAAGGCAGGCCGATCCCAAGCAACACAAGTGCCGCCGGTCTGGACTCTCGCATGTGCCGGCCAGGCCAAGACCATCGCGACGGTGCCGCTGACGCCGGGCCGGCGTGCCCGCCAGGTCGTCGGCTTCACCGTTGCGCGAGATTGTCCCGCGCAGTGGCTGACGCTGACCGTTCGCCCGGCGCTCGTCCCCCAAGCGGGCTCGATCGAAAGGGTCACGATCTCGGTGAAGTGAGGCGGTCAGGCCGCGGCGTGTTCCCGCTCGAGCCGGAACTGGCCGAGGATCGCCAGGCCCATCGGCCTGGTCCGCCGGCCCTGGCCCACTATCCGGTATCCCGCGGCTCGGGCGAGCGCCATGGAGGCCGCGTTCGATGTGTCCGCGACGTACCAGTAGCGCTGCCCCGGCGCGTCGAAGAGACTGTGAGCCTCGGCTACGGCTGACCTTGCCAGGCCCCTGCGGCGCCACCCCGGATGTGTCCACAGGCCGCCGAGCTGCAGGTCGCCACGCGCCATGAAGGGAAAGCGATGCCAACGCGGCGTCACGATCAGCCGGTGCACGCGGGTCGTGGCGCACCAGAGACTGAATTCCGTGTAGCGATCGTCGTCGAACAGGCCGAGCTTGTCCTGGATGGTCACTCCCAGGCGTAAAGCATCGGCGGTCAATGCCGACCGCGTGCCGCGGCCGCGCGGGCGCCAGACCTGCAGGGTCAAGCCATCGGGGAGGCCGCGGGGGGGTCCGCAAGATCGATCGGCCTCGCGCAGGAAGAAGGCGACGATCACGAAGGCTTAAGCTCGATGACGAACCGCCGGAGCGGCTCCTGGCGAAGGCACAGCTCGCGCGTCGAGGTGTCGGCACCCCAGCGAAGCAGGATCCGGTCGAGCAGCGAGAGTGCCAGCGGCCGGGCGATGATCGCGACCACGGTCAATCCCGTAAGAGCGATATCCGCGGCCAGCGTGCGGCGTTCGATGTAAAGCAGACCGAGCCGGCACTTCCACGGCCGTATCAGCAGGTCGTAGGTCGCCTGGACCTCGCTCGTGCCTTCGAGGATTTCGGCCTCGTCGGCAAAGACGATCGAGGCTAGATCGGTGAGGCCCGGCCTGACGGCGAGGAGGCCCATCTCCTCTCTCGTGTAGTCGTTCACACCGCCGAGGCGCACGTTCGGCCTTGGCCCGACGATGCTCATGTGGCCGGCGAGCACATTGACGACCTGCGGCAACTCGTCGAGCTTCCAGCGGCGCAGGAAGCGGCCGAAGGGAGTGATCCGGGCATCGGACTTCGCCGCCGAGCTGGCACCCGTCCGGTCTGCCCCGACCACCATCGTGCGCAGCTTGATCATCGCGAAGTCGCGATTGCCGCGCCCGACCCTTGGGCTGAGGTAGAACGGAGAGCGCCCATCCTGGCACCAGATCGCCAGCGCCAATATCGCGATGAGCGGCCACAGCAAGGTGATGGCGAGCAGCGCTAACGCGATGTCGAGCAGTCGCTTCGTCAGCATCTTGCAAGCGCCTCCCGAAACGCCGAGACGACGGCGTGACGGTCCAGTCCGCACTCTGAGCGCAGGTATTGCTGGTCGCCGACCGTCCCGGGGAAGGTATCGGCCACCCCGATGCGCCGGAAAGCCGGCGGGACAACGCCACCTTCGAGCAGCGCTTCGGCCACCGCGCTTCCGAGCCCGCCGATCACGTTGTGCTCCTCGAGCGTGACGACGATCGGTTGCCCTTTGGCGGCTTGCAGAACGCCATCGACGTCGAACGGCTTCAGGGTGTGAACATCCACGAGGCCGATCGAGAGGCCCTCCGTTGAAAGAATTTCCACCGCCGCGAGCGCTTCGGACAGGATCCCGCCGATCGCGAAGATCACACCGTCCTTGCCATGCTCGATCATGCGGACCTTTCCGAGCTCGACCCGACCCGGCGGGAGGCTTGCGTTGCCCTTGTCGATGCGCAGGTATGCGGGCCTGCCGGCAGCGTGGAGCTGGCGGGCCAATTCGCGAGCCATCCACGGGTCTGACGGAGCGACGACAGTCATGCCGGGAATGGCGCGCATGATCGCCAGGTCCTCGGTGGCAAAGTGCGACATGCCGAGCGGCCCGTATGAAAAGCCGCCGCCCACCGCCACGACGGTCACCGCGGCGCCGTGATAGCAAACGTCGTTTCGCAGCTGCTCGAGGCAGCGGAACGTCGGGAAGCTGGCGATCGAATAGGTGTAGGCACGGGCGCCTTCGAGCGCCATGCCGCAGGCGAGGGCGGTCATGTTCTGCTCGGCCACCCCGGCGTTGATGAATTGGTCGGGAAAGCGAGCCCGATAATCGTCGAGGACGCTGAACCCGAGATCGCCGCTGACGAGCACGATCGACGGATCCTCCGCCGCCAATTCGCTCAGCGCTTTGACGAAGGCGTCACGCATCGCGCGCCGGCTCCGTGTCGCCGAGCTCGCGCAAGGCGGCAGCGAATTCATCGCCCGCAGGAACGCGGTAATGCCAGAGGACCTGGTTCTCCATGAACGAGACGCCCTTGCCCTTCACGGTATCGGCAATGATGCACAGCGGGCGGTCGCCAGGCGTTGACGGGGTCGAGAGCGCTTCGCGCAACGCCGCATGGTCATGGCCATCGATGCGCAGAACGCGCCAGCCGAACGCGCGCCACTTGGCGCCGAAAGGCTCCAGGGCAACGGTTTCGGCGACCGCCGCGAGACCCTGCAATTTGTTGAAGTCGATGATAGCGCACAGCTGTCCGAGGCGGTGCTGGGAGGCGAACAGGGCCGCTTCCCAAACAGACCCTTCGTCGCATTCGCCATCGCTCATCAGCACGAACGTGCGCCGGTCGCCGCCCTGGCGCCTCAGCTGCGTGGCGACGCCGACGGCCAATCCCAGGCCGTGACCGAGAGAGCCGGTCGATACTTCGACGCCGGGAATTCCCTTGCTGCTGACGTGGCCGGAAAATCTCGAACCATTGCGGTAGTGGCCGGCAAGCTCGCGCACGGGGAAGAAACCCCGCTCGGCGAGCGCCGCGTAAATGCACGCGCCGGCATGGCCCTTCGACAGAATGAAGCGGTCACGGCCCGGCCACCGTGGCTCGTGCGGGTCGATGCGCAGGATTTCGCCGAACAGAACGGCGACGATATCCGCCATCGAGAGGCACGAGCCGACGTGCGCGCTTCCGCCGCTGTTGCACATGCGCACGGCATGGCGGCGAAGGCGCAGCGCCAGATCCCTTGTATCTTCCTGCGGAAGGACTGCGGTCGCCATCAGAAGAACGACCGCACGGCGGCGATGATCCGCATGACCTGGTCGTCCCGCAGCATGTGGTTCATCGGCAATAGCAGGGCGCGGTTGAGAAAGCGGTCGGTGTTCGGCAGGTCGCCGCCCAGCCCCAGGTTGCGGAACCTGTGCAGCCCGATACCGCCCCAGTGGAGGATTGCACCGATGCCCTGGGCCGAAAGGTGCTCGCGCAACGCATCGCGCTGATCGCAACAGACGTCGTAGTTCTGGAATATGTCGAAGCGCCGGGGGTCCGCGGCAGGAGGCGCCGGCAACTGCAGCGCCGCGATGTCCGACAAGCCTTCGTGATACTTGGCCGCGATATCGCGCCTGCGGGCAAGCGCGCTGTCGTACCACCTGAACTTGTCGACCAGAACCGCCGCCTGAATGTTGTCCATCCGCGAGTTGGTGCCCCAGACGGCGCAATCTTCCCGAATGACCTTGTCGGGGCCTGCGCCATGATTGCGCATCGCGCGCACCCGATCGGCGAGGTCGTCGTCATCGGTGACCAGCGCGCCGGCATCGCCGAAGCAGCCGAGGGTCTTGGACGGATAGAAACTGAATGCCGCCCAGTGACCGAAGCGACCCGCCGGCGTCCCTGCGAACGATGCGCCGAGCGCCTGGGCTGCATCCTCGCAGATCGGAAGGTCGTGCTCGCTGGCGATGGAGCGCACTTCGTCCATGTTGCAGACCGAGCCGCTGACATGGACCATCATCAGGCCCTTCGTGCTGGGCGTGATGACCTTGCGAATGGCGGCCGGATCGACGTACCGGCCGGCGCCGTCCATATCGACCGGGATGGGGCGGCCGCCGGCATGATGGATCGCCTGCGCCGCCGCGATGAAGGCGTGGCTCGGCAGGATGATCTCGTCCCCATGCTGCAATCCGCTCGCGAGGAAGCCCAGTTGCATGGCGCTGGTGCAATCCGAGAGGGCGATCGCGTGCGTCACCCCCAGGTAGCTCGCCAGCGCGCGCTCGAATTCGGCAACCGCGTGGTGAAGGATGAAGCCTCCGGCGGCAGCCGTTTCCTGGATGATCCGGCCATACCGTTCCGCCTGTTCGGCGTAGAGCGAGGCCCAGTCGAAAAAGGGAACCGGTTGGTCTGGCGCAAGCATGAACTTAAGGTGCCCTCTCCGCCCACTAACCCACATCGAGCGCGTCTTCAGGTGAGTGCCCGGGACGGCGGCTGGGGTTTAACGGCGGGAGCGCGGATGCGAATCCTCTACCTGACGCAGTGGTTCGAGCCCGAGCCGAACATCATCAAGGGTCTGGACTTCGTCCGCCGGCTTCAGGCTGCCGGGCACGAGGTGAGGGTTGTCACCGGATTGCCCAATTACCCGACGGGAAAGGTCTACCCCGGTTACCGCCTGCGACTGATCCAGCACGAGGACATCGACGGAGTGCGCGTCACGCGCCTGCCGTTGTTCGCCAGTCATGATGCTTCCACGCTGCGCAGATCATTGAATTTCTTGTCGTTCTTCCTTTCGGTGTTGCTCTACTGCCTGTGGCGGGCGGGGCGTTACGATCTCGCCTATGTCTACCATCCGCCGATCACGGTTGGCTTCGCGGCGGCGCTCGCCGGGTGCGTGCGCCGCCTGCCGTTCGTCCTCGACGTGCAGGATCTTTGGCCGGACACGGTCCGCTCCACCGGGTTTCGCGGCGCGGCGGCACTGGCACGGCCGATCGGCTTCGCCTGCCGGTTCGTCTATCGCCGCTCGAGGCTCATCATTTCCCAGTCAGACGGCATGCGGCAGGCGCTGGCGGCGCGCGGCGTGCCGGTCACGAAAATCTCCACCATTCACAATTGGGCCGTGCGCGAGGGGCCTGTAGGGAGCGGTTCAATCGAGAGCGAAGCGCGTGAGCGGCTCTGCATCGTCTATGCCGGCAACTTCGGGCGCGCCCAGGGCCTCGAAACGGTAGTGGACGCGGCCGCGATTCTTGCCCGCCGCAGGCAGGATATCGAGATCCGCCTCATCGGCGATGGGCTCGAGTTCGAGGAGCTTTGCAAGAGAGCGCGGGGGGTGCAGGGCATCTCGATCGAGCCGCGGGTCTGCGCCGAAGAGATCGACGAGGTCATCGCCAGCGCCGACGCGGTCTTGATGCACTTGCGTGACGAGCCGCTATTCAGGATCACCGTACCTTCGAAGACGCAGGCCTATCTCGCCTACGGCCAACCGATCGTTGCGGCAGTGGCCGGTGAAGCGGCGCAACTGCTGGCCGCGAGCGGCGCCGCGATCGTCGTGCGTCCCTGCGATGCCCAGGCGCTCGCCGGTGCGATCGCCCAAATGGCCGATCTCGCGCATGAACAGCGCCGGAAGATGGGCGCGGCCGGGCGTCGCTACTACTTCGAGACCCTGTCGTTTGCGTCCGGCGTGGCGGCGACCTTGTCGGTGATCGGTTCGGCAGGAGCCGCCGCATGAACGACACCGCCAGGCCTGCTCCCATGCAGTTGCAGCTGCTTCCGTTCATGTCCACCGGCCGCCTGACGCGCGCGCCGCTTTACGTGATCATGGCCTACGTGGGCTTCACGTTCGTGATGTTCCTCACCTGGCCGATCAACTGGCCGATCTTCAGTGGCTGGGACTGGGCCATCCTGACGCTTTACGTGCTGCTGTGCCTTTTCGCGCTGGCCTCGGCCGCAATGGTGGGGGCGGCGGGCCCGACGCACATGGCCGCGCCGATGCCGGGAATATCATGGCTGCTCGTCGCGGGGGCAGCGGCCGCCGCAGCGCTGCTCGTGCCTTCGTGCCTTGCCTACACCGGCCGCGGCCCATGGGAAGTGCTCGACGCCCTGCAGAACCAGGGCGAAGCCTACCGGCGGCTGCAGTTCCAGCTCTATTTCGGCGAAAGTCGCGAGCGCGCGCTCGTCGTCGCCACCCGCTTCCTCGCCAGCCCGCTGATGTTCGCGGTGCTGCCGCTGGCCATCGTTCACTGGCGGCGCATCGGCTGGATAGGCCGCCTCGCGCTTGCCGTCAGCATCGCCTGCTCGGTCGTCTTTTCGATCATGCGTGGAACCGACAAGGAAATCGCCGACCTGTTCGTGATCGGATTTGCTGCCCTGATGGTCTCGTTTGGCAGGGCGCTGACGCTGACGGGCAAGCGCGCGCGCGTCGCGAAGCGGTTGTGGTTGCCTGTGCTGATCGGTCTGGTGCTGCTGTTCTTCGCCCAGGGGCTGTTCACCGAGCGCAAGCAGGCGCGCCTGCGCGGGTTCGAGAACAAGACCATCGTGTGCGCCAATGCCAGCCGCATCTGTGCCGACCTCGACAATGGGATGATCGCCTGGCTGCCTTTCAATCAACGCTTCGGACTGAGCGAGTTCATTCTTGCAACCAGCTCCGGCTGGTTCGGCCTGCACCTTGCCATGCACAAGCCGTTCGAGTCTTCGCTCGGCGTCGGCCACTCGCCGGCAGCCCTGTCGGTCTACGAGGCGCTCACCGGCGACGACACCCCGCACAAGCGGACCTACACCTACCGCAACGGCGACGATGAATGGCCTGAGGACAACTACTGGTCGACCCTCATTGCGTGGATTGCCAACGACGTCGGATTTTCCGGCGCGGTAGGTGTGCTGGCGTTGCTGGGTTTCGCCTGGGGCCTGTGGTGGCGCGAGGCCGCTGCCGGGATGAGCGATCCCGCCGCCGTTCTGTTCGTCCAGGCGACGACGATGGTGTTCTACCTGCCGGCGAACAACCAGGTGTTTGCCGCCTACGAGGGCTATTCGATATTCTTCCTGTGGCTTGCGGTCTGGTGGTGGCATCGGTCGCGGCAGAGGGTGTACGCCGCCTTGCCGGTTGCGGTGGCCACGTGACCGCGCGGCTCGGCGCCATCGGCGTGTTCTTTGCTCTCAGGATCGGTTGTGCGCTGATCCTGCTCAAGCTCGCGGCAAGCCGGCTCAGCGTCGCCGGATTTGCCGATTTCAGCCAGTACCTCGCCTTCGCATCGCTGGTGACCCTTTTGGCGGTCGGCGGCACGCAGAACGGCCTGATCCGGCAAGTCGCCGCGGCGCGGTCACATGGGGAGCTCGAAGAGACGCTGGCCGCGGCAGCGGCGATCTGGATCGCCGCCAGCGGCCTGCTCATCATCATCGCTCTCGTTGCCGCCCACTCGATCGGCGTCGTCCTCGTCGGCCACACCCGCGAGAGCGCGGCGATAGTCGCGCTCACGCTCGCAGCGATCCTTGCGGGACCGGGGCAGATCCGCTGCAGCATGTTGAGCGGGCAGGGCCGGATGATCTCCAGCCTCGCCGTACAGAGCGTGGGACTGCTCGCCGGCGCTGCCGGTGCCGCGGTCTTTGCCGTTCGCGGCAATGGAACCCTGGCGGCGTTCGCGTTCGCCTGCGGCTCGATCGTGCCCAGCCTCCCGGTGCTGCCGCTCGCACTTCGCCCGTTCGTCCGGCCACCTCTCGCCGCGCTGGCAGGCGAGGCGCGGCAATTGCTTCGCTACTCGCTTGCATTCGGCACGGTAGCGGCGGCAACTCCGTTGACGTTCTTTGCCCTGCGCTGGCAGTATCGCGCGGATTTCGGCGGCGACGCGCTGGGCCGCTGGCTCTCCGCCAACCGGATTTCCGACCTTTCGACCCAGCTGATCGGCCTGTTCATCCTGCAGGTCTTCGTCCCGCACGTCGCCCGGCTGACAGACCCTGCCGCTCGTCGGCGGTTCACGCTGGTTTGCGGAGCGGGCGGCATGGCGGCCATGGCGCTGCCGCTGATCGCCTTCAGCGTGGCCGCCGAGCCGCTCGTGCGGCTGTTCCTCTCACCCTCGTTCCTCCCGGCGATCCCGGCGATCCGGACTTACATGGCGGGCGACATGTTGCGTGTCTGGACGTCGATCGGCATCTACACCGCCTTCGCCGCCGGCAAGGCCGAGCGATACGCAGCGCTGGAGCTGACCGTGCTCGGCTCGATTGCGGCGTTGTCGCTGGTCTTGATGGGCCATGGATACGCGAGCGCGCCGCAATGGGCCTATTTCGCGACGCATGCGGCGTTCAGCGCCGGGTTCATGATGCTGGTGCTGTTCTCCTGGCGCTCGCTTGCCGCGTCGAGGACGGCCGATACGGCGAGCCTCACATCGAAGATCTCCGCGAGGCATTTATAGGTCCGCTCGGCGAGACCGCGGCGAAACGCCCGATCGCCGGCAAGAAAGGCGGCCTCGCGCTGAAACGCAAACGCGTCGCCGAACGCGACGGCGCGTCCGACATTGTAGCGTTCGAACAGGGTCGCGAACTCGCTGCCCGGCTCGACGGCGATCACGAACGGCAAGCCGGCCTTGAGATAGTCGAGGGTCTTCGACGGTGTCGTCTGCGATGTTACGCCTGGCACCGTGGCGACCATTCCCACGTCGCAGGCGCCGAGTAGCTCTCGGAAGCGGTCAGTGGGCAATGCCGGCAGGTGCAGGACATTGGGTTTGAGCGCGGCGTTCCTCGCCAGCTCGCCGGTGAGCGGGCCGTCGCCGACGAACAGGAACACGAACGGCGAGCCGCAGCGATGGGCGATTTCGGCCGCCTCGAGCATCTGGTCGAATCCGCGGCCGGCAGCGATCTGCCCGCCGAAGACGGCGATAGGCGCCGCTGCCGGGAGACCATATCGGGCACGCACGTCTGCCCGATCGCAGGCCGTCGCGGCTTCGAGCGAAGTCCAATTGGGAACGACCCGCACTTGCTGGCCGGAAGTGAGACGGAAGCGCTGCCTCAGGTATTCGCAATTGGCGGGAAGCGTGCAGAAGATCGCCGTAAACCGGCGCAGCACGCCCTGCTCGCGGTATTTCGCCGCCCAGCGAAACGGCCCGCGCGGGATCACGCCGATTTCGCAATGATGGTCGGGGAAGAAATCACCCACGAACAGCAACCTTGCGCGAACACCGGCTCGGGCGGCATCGCGGATCACCGGCGCAAAAGCGCTGCCCGGCATCCAGGCGACGATCACGTCGAATCCCCCGATTTCCAGGTGCCGCATCGCCTCGCGGCCGACATGGCGCGAGCTGAGGATGAATTTCGAAGCCTTGTAGAGGACGCTGCCGGGCCTTCCGACCGCGCGCGGACCGACGCGGACCACCGGGATTCCGCGCCGGCTCGTCAGCCGCCGGGTCCTTTCACCTGGCCTCGCGTCCCAATCGAGATGCAGGACTTCGACCTCGTGCCCCGCGTCGAGCAAGGCATCGGCAAGCTCGGTGGTGAGGTACGAGCGAGCCGGCTCGACCGGAAACTTCATCGGCAGCAGCAGGAAGCGCATGGCCTCAGAACGCTTCGCGCCAGACGGTCCGGCGCACGTAATCGGTGTAGCTCAGGATTATCCTGACGACTTTTTGAGATACGTCGGGCACCGCGTAGTCGGCGGGCAATGCGGGCCGAGTCTCGCGCGCGAGCTCGACCTCAAGCGATCGCAGCACCTGCTCGGGAGAAATTCCGCTCATTATGACCACGGCCTGCTCCATCGCCTCCGGCCGTTCGTGCGCCTCGCGCAGATTGAGCGCCGGGAAGCCCAGCATCGCGGATTCTTCGCTGATCGTGCCGCTGTCTGAAAGCACCGCGCGCGCGTTTATCTGGAGTGCGTTGTATTCGAGGAAGCCGAACGGCTTGCACAGGCGTACCAGGGGATCGAACTCGAGCCCGAGTGCCTCGATCCGCGTCCGCGTACGCGGGTGCGTGCTGAGCAGGATCGGCAAGCCGTAGGCTTGCGCCAGTGCGGAGAGCGTCGCGGCGAAAGTTCTCAGCCGTTCGGGCGCGTCGACATTCTCCTCCCGGTGGCAGCTCACGAGAAAGTACCGCCCGCGTTCCAACCCTAACTGAGCTATTGCTCCCGAACACTCGATGGCGGCGCGGTAATGCGCCAGGACTTCAAACAGCGGGCTGCCGGTCTTGATGATCCGGTCGGCGGGCAAGCCTTCGGCCAGCAGGTATTCGCGGGCGACCGAGGTGTAGGGCAGATTGATGTCGGCGGTGTGATCGACGATGCGCCGATTGATCTCCTCCGGCACACGCTCGTCGAAGCACCGGTTGCCCGCTTCCATGTGAAAGACCGGGATGCGCCGGCGCTTGGCGGCAACGACCGAAAGGCAACTGTTTGTATCGCCGAGCGCGAGAAGGGCCTCGGGCCGCTCGATTTCGAGCACCTTGTCGACCTCAATAATCGTTCGGCCGATCGTTTCGGCAGGCGTTCCGCCCGCGACCTCCAGCTGGTAGTCGGGTGTCCGGAGGCCGAGTTCGCGGAAGAATACCTCGGAAAGCTCAGGATCGTAGTTTTGACCGGTGTGAACCACCACATGGTCGGTCACCCGATCAAGCGCCGGCATCACGCGCGATAGCCGGATGATCTCCGGCCGCGTGCCGATGACGGTCATCACCTTCAGCGGGGCTGCCCTCATAGCGGGCTCGCCACGGTGTCGGGCCGCGCCGCGTCGTAAGCTTCGCTGGCCCACAGCAATGCGACGAGATCGTCATCGCCGATATTGGTGATGTCGTGCGTCCAGCCAGGAATCGTTTCGATCGCCGTCAGTCGCTCGCCGCTGGCGGTCAGTTGCACCGTTTCGCCCGAGAGCACGTGGCGGAAGCGGAACCGCGCTTCGCCATGCACGACGAGAAATTTCTCGACCTTCGTGTGGTGGTAATGCCCTCCGCGCGTTTCGCCCGGATGCGCCGTCAGGACCGAAACCTGGCCGCAGTCGGGCATGCGCAGGAATTCGCTGAAACTGCCCCGCGCATCGTTGTGGCTGGCCACATCAAGGCTGAACTGATCCGGGGGGAGATAGGATACGTAGGTCGCATAAAGCGCGCGCTCCAGGCCACAGCCAACTTTCGCGATGTGGCCGGCAACGCGACCTTCGGCCATCTGCCTCAGCATCGCCGCCAGGTCTCCGACAGTAGTCCGGTGAGCGCCAGTCGGCTCGATGACGCCGGACTCCCCGTCGCCCTGTTCGAGCGCGCCCATCCACTGTTCTATCAGGTCATCGACATAAAGCAGCGTGAGCGGCGCGGCTGGATCGTTGATCTGAAGCGGCAATCCATGCGCAAGGTTATGGCAGTAGGTCGCAACGAGGGAGTTGTAATTGGGGCGAGCCCATTTGCCGAACACGTTGGGAAGGCGCCAGATCGACGCCTGCGCGGCATCCCCGATCGCCAGTATTGCCGCTTCACCGGCTCGCTTGCTGCGCCCATAGTCGTCGTCGCCCGTAGCGCGGACCGAAGACGCGAACATCACGAGGGGCCTATGGCGGGATGCGACGATTGCATCGGCTAGGCTGAGCGTGAAATCGCGATTGACGGCCATGAACTCGGTCGGATCCGTCGGCCGGTTGGCGCCCGCCAAGTGGAAGATCGCGTCGCTTCGCGCTATCGCTGCGCGCATGTCCGCCTGCGGGGTGTCGCGAACGACAAGGAGCACCTCGAGGCCGCGTTCTTTCAGCCGCAGCGTCAGGTTGCGCGCGATGAAACCGTTCGCGCCCGTCACCGTGACGGTGCGGACGTTACAGCTCATAGGCCGGTTCCCGCACTCGACCGTCGGGTAGCTCGAGCACCTGCTCGAGCAGAGCCGCCATCTCGTCGACGTCAAGTTGGCGCGCGTTGTCGGAATTGAATTCGCTGCTGTGCAGAAGGCGAGCGTCGCCTTCTGTAAAATAGGCGTCGTAGTTGAGATCGCGCGCGTCGCACGGCACGCGATAATAGCGCCCGCAATCCTCGGCGGCGGCCATCTCCTCGCGGCTCAGCAGCGTCTCGAAACGTTTCTCGCCGTGGCGCGCGCCAATCACCCTGATTTCGTGGTCCTCGCGCCCCATGACCTTGAGAACCGCTTCGGCAACATCGCCGATGTTCACCGCCGGGGCCTTCTGCACGAACAGGTCACCGCTGCGTCCGTGCTGGAATGCGTAAAGGCACAAGTCGACCGCTTCATCGAGCGTCATCACGAAGCGGGTCATCCGCGGATCGGTGACCGTGATCGGCGCTCCCGAGCGGACCTGCTCGACGAACAGCGGCACGACCGAGCCGCGAGAGGCGAGCACGTTGCCATAGCGCGTCGCGGCAAGGACCACGCCCGTTTGGGAGGCCAGGCGCGATCGACTGATCACGACCTTCTCCATCATCGCCTTGGACATGCCCATCGCGTTGACCGGATAAACGGCTTTGTCGGTCGACAGGCAGATCACTCGCTGGACGCGGTTGCGGATGGCGGCGTCAATCACGTTGGCGGTGCCGAGAACGTTGGTCGCGACCGCCTCGAGCGGGTGGAACTCGCACGACGGCACCTGCTTCAGGGCGGCGGCATGGTAGATGAAGTCCACGCCGCGGCTGAGGAGGTCGATGGCGCCGGGATCGCGTACGTCGGCGATGTGGTACTTCACCCTGCCGTCACGGAAACGCCGGCGCATGTCGTCCTGCTTCTTCTCGTCGCGGCTTACTATGCGGATTTCCCTTGCCGGAAGCCGCAGGAAATGGCGCAGCATGGTCGAACCGAACGATCCGGTGCCGCCCGTGATCATCAGCGTGCAGTCGGTAAAGATGCCCTCAGGCGCCAAGCCAATCCCCCAGCAGGAATCCCATCGGCTTGTTTGTCCCTCGCCGCGGCGCGCACGTTCACATTGAAGACGACAGGGCTCCCCGCTGGCGAGCCACGTGCGCGCCCCGAAAACGCTGGCGCAGCAGCGCGATCGCTTCGTCGGGGTTGCCACTGAGCGTCAATTGCCAGCTGCCTTCCGCCGCAAGCACTTGCAGTGCATCGCCGATTTCACGGCGCATGCGGGAAAAGCCCGGCTCGACCGGAGGCAGCAGGCCGCGAACCTTCTCGGCGGTAATTCGTTCGAGGCGAAGGTTTTCCCCCGGCTCGATGGCGATGAGGAGCGCATAGCCGGCGAACGGCCTCGAAAATGGCCGCGGCACGGCCACTTTGTCCCTACCACCGCGCGTGCGTTGCGCGAATTGACCCTCAGGCGCGTCTTTGGGGGCAAGGTGAATCGCACCAGGCCAGCCCCAGACGGACAGGCTCGGTTCGAGCTGGACGAAGCAGGTGTCTTCGGAAAGCACCTCGAGACCCTGACGCTGCGCGGCGAGCGCCAGGGAACTCTTGCCCGATCCGCTTCGCCCAGCCAGCAGCAACGCCGTTTCGCCGATCATGATCGCGGCGGCGTGGATTGGCGTCCGGCCATACCCGGTGAGGAGGAACAACAGCAACATCTCGCCGACTTCCGCAAGCGCCGCGGGATGGGCCTCAAAGGCGCGCGAAAGCAGGCATTCGGCGGTGCCGGCCGCGGCATCGGCAAATCCGAGAATCCCTTCGCCTTCAAGGGTAAGGCATGAACCTTTGACCGAAACCGAGAAACCTACCCTGGCAGTGGCGAGGCTGTTCCAGCGCAGGCAAATGCTGACAATCGGTTCGCCCCGTGCGGGGCAAGCGGTCAGGTCTGCAAAGTTGGCAATCGCCGCGTTGAGGAGGGCGGAATCATCGGCGATGACCTGGGCAACAACTCCGAGCGGCGCGAACCGGAGCGCCGATCCCGCCTGCTGCATCCGCATCTTGCTGACCTTCAGTTGCATGCCGATGAACCCTATTTGCAGCGATCGGGCGGTTCGCCCGTGATTTTGTTCGCTCACTCCAACTTCATGGTTCAAGACGACAAGCAAATGGCGCGCATGCGGCCCTATGCGCCGCTCTCCACACTCATCGCCGCGGCGCTTCTGAGGCGAGCGGGCCATGACGTCGCGCTGTTCGACGCCACGTTCGCGCTGGGCATCGACGCGTTCGAAAGGACGCTGCGTAAGGTCCGGCCGAGCGCGGTTGCGATCATGGAGGACAATTTCAATTTCCTCACCAAGATGTGCACCACCGTGCGCCGCGAGAGCGCGCTCGCGATGATCAGGCTGGCGCGCGCGAGCGGCTGCCACGTTGCGGTGAACGGCCCCGATGCCAGCGACAATCCCGCAGCCTATTTCGCGGCGGGGGCCCAGGCGGTCATCGAAGGCGAGGGGGAGACCCCTTTGCTGCGCATCGCCGAACTGTGGTCCTGCGGCGATACCGACTTGCGGCAAATTCCGGGCCTCGTCCTCCCGGACACCGGAACGACCGGGCCCCACCGCGCGCAAAGGCATCTCGACGCGCTGCCGCTGCCGGCCTGGGACCTGCTCGACGTGGCAAGCTACCGGCGCGCCTGGGGCGGCGAATTGTCGTGGAGCATCGCCGCCTCGCGAGGATGCCCGTACGCCTGCAACTGGTGCGCCAAGCCGACCTTCGGTCGGCGCTACACCGTGCGATCTCCGCACAACGTTGTCGAGGAGATGGCGGCCCTCAAGCGCGACATAGCGCCGGCCCATTTGTGGTTCACCGACGATATCCTCGGCCTCGATCCCGAGTGGATCGACGCTTTCGCCGCCGAAGTGGAGCGTCATGACGCCAGGGTGCCGTTTTCGATGCAGACGCGCGTCAATCTCATCACGCCGCGCGTTGCGGCGGGACTGGCGCGCGCGGGCGCCACGGAGGTGTGGCTGGGCGTCGAATCGGGATCGCAGCGAATTCTCGATGCGATGGACAAGGGAACGAAAGTCGAGGGCGCGCGCACGGCAACTCGCCTGCTGAGGCAGGAGGGGATCAGGGTCTGCTGGTTCATCCAGCTCGGCTATCCGTCCGAGGAATGGGACGACATCGTCGCCACGCGAGACCTGATCCGCGACGAGTTGCCGGACGACATCGGGGTCTCGGTGGCTTATCCTTTGCCCGGAACCGTGTTCTACGATCGCGTCCGCGCGCAGCTGGGCGCGCAGCGCAACTGGCACGACACCGGCGACCTCGCGATGCTGTTCCAGGGGACCTACGAAACCGGCTTCTACCGCCGCATCCGCGATCTGCTGCATCGCGAGGTCGAGACGGGCAAGGCGCACATGCTGGCATGGGAAGTGCTGGAGCGGGAAGCGCACAGATGGCGCTCGCCCGCCCCGATGTGCCTCGTCGCCGGAAGCTGAGCCGTGACTTGCGCACAGTTGCCACTCGCCGCGCGTGCATTCGACGCCATCGCCGGCGATTTCGACCGCCGATTTGCGGCCTGGGAAAGCGTTGCCGCGCAGCGGCGCGCGGTTCGCAGCGAGCTCGCGGCGGCGTTCCCGCCCGGCTCCAGCATAGTGGAGATCGGCGGCGGCACCGGCGAGGACGCGATTTGGCTTATAGAACGGGGCCGCAGCGTCCTGCTTACCGACATCTCGCCTCGCATGGTGCAGTGTGCCCGCGCGAAGTTCGCCGGGCGCGAAGGGCTGCGGGCCCGGGTGGCCGCAGCCGAGGGGCTCGAAACGCTTGTTCTGGAGGGTGAGCGCTTCGACGGGGCCTTTTCCAACTTCGCCGGACTCAATTGCGTCGAGAACCTTGCCCCGGTGGCCCGCGGCCTTGCCAGCCTGATACGTCCTGGCGGCAGCGCCCTGCTGGTCGTTTTCGGCACCTTTTGCCCCGGTGAATGGCTCGTCGAGGGCATCCGCCGCAGGCCCGCCGCGATGTTCCGCCGCCTGACCCGCAAGCCCGTCCATGCGCGAATGGGCGCAAACGCGTTTTCGGTGCGCTATTTCACGAGCTCCGAACTGGTCGCGGCGATGGCACCGTGGTTCGACCTGACCGGGCGCATGGGGGTCGGCGTATTCGTCCCGCCAAGCGCGGCCGAACCCTGGATCTCGCGGCACCCGCGCCTGCTGTCCGTTCTGGAAAGACTGGATAGCCGGCTGTCGGCTCCCCTGGCGGCGCTCGGCGATCACGTCCTGTACCGTTTCGTACGCCGCGCGGATGGCTGACGCCATGCTCGATCCGAAGCTCACCGCGTTCGCCAGGGCCTATGCGGACCATCGCGAGGCCGAGGGTCGGCGCCTGTCGAAGGACGACCTGCTGGCCCTGCCGTGGCTGCGACACGGCCCGCAGGCGAACCAATGGGCGATCCGCGCCCGAACCTTCGAGGCCTTCATGGAGCGGGTGCTTCATCCGCTGGCCGCCAGGATCGCGCGCCCGCTCACAGTCCTCGACCTTGGCGCAGGCAACGGTTGGCTTAGCTACCGGGTGGGGTGCGAGGGGCACCTCGCCATCGCCATCGACATCAGGGCCGACAAGATCGACGGCCTTGGGGCGGCCGATTGCCTCGTCGCCCACTCGCCGGGCCGGCTGGAGCGGATCGTCGCGTCGTTCGATGCTCTCCCGCTGGCCGACGAAACAGCCGACCTCAGCGTCTTCAACGCGTCGTTGCATTATGCCACTGACCTCGCGTCGGTACTGGCCGAGGCACGCCGCGTAACCCGGCGGGGCGGCGTCTTCGCCATCCTCGACAGCCCCTTTTACCCGCGCACGGCCGATGGCGAGGCGATGGTCGCCGAGAAGCAGGGCCGAGCATACGAATGGTTCGGCACGCATGCCGAGATCCTGACGTCGCTGAATATGGTCGAATTCCTCACGCGCGCTCGCCTGGAGGCGGCTTCCAGGGCGTTGGGGCTGGAATGGCGTCGTCATCGCGTTCTCTATCCGTTTGCCTATGAATTGCGGCCCCTCATTGCTGCGCTCCTTGGCCGCAGGCGCCCGTCGCGGTTCGACCTGTGGACGGCGAGAGCGCCATGATTCTATTCGTCAATCCTCGCGCGACACGGCCGGGAAACCGGCGCTTTCCGCTGTCGCTGATGGCGCTCGGCGCCGCGCTCCCTGCCGAGCGGTCCTGGGAAATCGTCGATGGCAACCTGCCGCGAATGAACCTGCTGGAAGCCATTTCCGCATGGGTTGTTCGCCAACGCGATGGCGGCGACAGTGTCGAGGCCATCGCGCTCACCGTCATGCCCGGGCCACAGCTGGTCAGCGCGGTGCCGCTTTCGCGGGCGCTGAAGGACCGTTTCCCCGACGTGCCGATCGTCTGGGGCGGCAACTTCGGCAGCCTCTATCCGGCGCCGGTGCTCAGCGCCCCCTACGTCGACTGGCTGGTTCGGGGGCAGGGCGAGCAGACTTTCCTCGAGCTGCTCGAGGTGATCAGTGGAAAGCGCGAACCTCATTCGGTGGCGGGGATCGGCTTTCGCGACGGCGCCGGGGCTCATGTCCTCACGCCGGAGCGGCCTTGGGTCGGACCCGATGACTTACCAGACCCGCCGTATCACAAGATCCCGGTAGACGAGTATCTCCGCCCCACTTTCCTGGGACAACGCTCGGGCGTGTACCAGGCCTCGATCGGCTGCCCGTTCGGCTGCAACTTTTGCGGCGTGATCGCGGTTTTCGGAAGGCGCGAGAAGATTCAGTCACCCGGGCGAGTCGGCGCCAACCTCGGCTTCCTCCGGCGCGAACACGGAATGGATTCAGTCCATTTCTACGACAACAACTTCTTCGTCAACGAACGGCACGCGCGCGAGATGGCGGCGGCGCTCATGCCACTCGGCCTGCGCTGGTGGTGCGAGGCGCGGGTCGATACGCTGTGCCGCTTCTCGGCCGATACCTGGCGCCTGCTGCGCCGGGCGGGCCTGGCGATGGTATTCTGCGGCGCCGAATCCGGCTCCGACGAGGTGCTCGCCAAGATGAACAAGGGCATCACCACCGAGCAGATCCTCGAAGTCGCCCACCGCACCCGCGAGCATGGGATCATTCCGGAATTCAGCTTCGTCTTCGGCGACCCCGACGAACCGGATGCCGAGATCGACATCACGCTCGCTTTCATCCGCCGGCTCAAGCGCGCCAATCCGTCGATGGAACTGATCAGCTACTTCTACACGCCGACACCGCAGCGGGCCGGAACCTACGGCGGCGTCGATCCGCTGTCCGGGACACCGACGAGGCTGGAGGAATGGATCGAGCCCGAATGGGTCGACTGGATGACCCACGTCAACCCGCAAACACCCTGGCTCGACGCCGCGGCGCGGCGCCGGGTCGAAGATTTCGAGACCGTGCTCAAGAGCCGGTTCCCTTCGGTTCATGACAAGCGCACGCGTTCGTGGGGCAAGGCGCTCGGGAGCCTTGCTGCCCGCAGACGCTGGGCGCGCGAGGATTACGACAATCCCAGGCTGCTGAGGTCAATTCGCCGGGCCGCAAGGATCGAGCCCGAGGATTCGCAAGCCTATGGTCATCTCAGGGCAGCGGCTGACTAGCACCCCGGCGCACAAGGCCGCGCACGCGCGAAGCCTGGATCGCCGCTGTCGTGCTCATCGATCCGGGCTCGGGAACGAGATCGGCGGCGAGACGGCGCAACCAGCCCCCGACGCCCCGTGTCCAGGCGAAATGCTCCAGCAAAGTCGGCTCGTGGATGCGGTGTGCGGTGGCTGGCCGCAGCTGCCCGACGAGGCGTCTTATCCTCGACGGGGCTTCCTTCGCGCACCGCTCCACCACCGGCTGCGGGATGTCTTCCGGCGACAGCCGCCGCGCGAGATCAAGCGCAGGATAGGCGAAAGCAAGCGAACCGGTCGCTTCGCCCAAATCGAGGAACTCATCCCAGTCGAGGGAACCGTCAGCGCGATCTTTCCGCGCCACGAGGCCGATCTCGACGAGCCTGAGGAGGGTGAGGCTGTGAAATCCCGAACCCGCGTGGGCGGAAAGATGCATTAGAAGCACGGGCTGTCGCAGTTGCCTGGCCCCGGGAAGATCACGAGAGGGCGAGGTCAGGTGGGAGGCCAAGGAAAGGCGAGCCCGAGAGGCGCCGGGCGGCCCCGGTATGTCGAGCGAGGTGTGCAAGTCGACCGCCCACGGATCGTCTGCTTCGAGCGAAAGCACCGTTCGGGGTTCCCGGGCGCTGTCGACGTGCTTCCACGTGCTTTCGATCGACGAACGGACGGCTTCGCGATAACCGCTCGATCGAAGGACGACACAGGCGGCCGCTCCATCGTCCGATCCGACGAGGAGGTCGATGTCGGCCATGGGCCGGCAGCTGGCATGCGGGAAATAGGTCGGCGCCGTGTGCGCACCCTTCAGCAGCGAGACCCCGATGCCCGCCGACGCGAAGCGCGAAGTGATCTCACCGGCGTGACCCAGCAGTCGTTCCATTCGCTCGCCGTTGGCGTGAAGCTGATGCAGGCAAATATCCCTTACTTCGGCGGACGAGGGCGAAACCAGACCCTGATCGATCCACCAGCCGAGCAAGGGGCCGACGCCTGAAGTAAATGCCGCCAGGCCGATGGGTGCCGGCGCTCCGCCAAGCCGGGCGGTGCTTCCGCCGAGCACGGCCGCGCACGTCCGCTCGATTTCGGCCATTGCGATTTGCCACTCGCGGGGTTCGACCTCGGGCCACAGCCACAAGCGATCACCCCGGCGCAGAGCCCATGCCTTTCTTTCGGATAGCGACGATCCGCAGTCGGTCACCCGCGTCGTTGTCCTTCGACGTCGCTCTTGGTGCCCTGCCTTCACACGGGTTTGATGCCCCTGCGAGGGCCTTCGGTTCAATCGAGCGTCGTGCGGTATTGCTTGATGGCGAGGCCGGCCACCACCATTACGAACAGGGTGAGCGCACCAAGGTTGGGAAGTTGGTCGGCAATGCCGATCCCTTTCAGCACCGATCCCCTCACCACCCGCAGCATGTGGGTGATCGGGAGGATCGTTCCGAGCCATTGCGCCCACTCGGGCATGCCGCGGAACGGGAACAGGAACCCGGACAAAAGGATCGACGGCAGGAAGTAGAACATCCCCATCTGCATCGCCTGCAGCTGGTTTCGCGCGACCGTCGATATCAGGAAGCCGAGGGCCAGGTTGCCGACAATAAACAACGCCATCCCGACGATCAGGGCGAGCCAGCCGCCTTCGAGCGGCACGCCGAACATCAGCCGCGCCATGACGAGGATGATCAGCGCCTGGATCACCCCGACGACGACGTAGGGCGTGAGCTTGCCGATCATGACTTCGAGCGGGCGGACGGGCGTTGAGAGCAGCATCTCCATGGTGCCGCGCTCGGTCTCGCGCGTGACGGCGAGGGCGGTCATCATGACCAGCGTCATCGTCAGGATCGTTGCCATCAGGCCCGGCACGATGTTGTACGAGGTGATGTTTTCCGGATTGTATCGCCGCTGCACGATGACCTGAAACGGCTGGACTGGCGCGGCCGCCGGCGCGACCGAGCCCTTGAGATCGTGGACCAGCGCATATTGCGGCAGTTGCGCGAGGGCGGCCACCGCGCCGCCGGTCGCGGCGGGATCCGACGCGTCGGCCTCGACGAGTATCCGGGGATTGTCATGCCGCACGACTCGGCGAGTGAAGTCGCCCGGGATCGTGACCGCGAACTGGATCTCGCCGCGCTCTATCAGCTTGTCCATTTCAGCCGGAGAGCGGGCGTTGGCGACGATGTCGAAATAGTCGCTGCGCTGCATCGCGCCGACGACGGAGCGGGAGAACGCGCCCTGGTCCTGCACCAGCACGGCCGTCGGCAAGTGCTTGGGGTCGGAATTGATCGCATAGCCGAACAGCAGCAGCTGGATGATCGGGATGCCGATGATCATCGCGTAAGTCAGGCGGTCGCGCACGAGCTGGGTGAACTCCTTGGCGATTACCGCCGTGATGCGCGAGAGCGAGAGCCCGTTCATGCCGCGAGGTCGGCCTTGTCGCCGCCGTGCCGGCGCATCAGCTGGATGAACACGTCCTCGAGCGTGGGGCTCACCTCGCTCCACCGCCAGGGACCGCGCCGGAAGGGCCCGATCGCCTTTTCGAGCGCGGCGCGGTCGGTGCCGCTGACGTGCAACGCCGCGCCGAACGGGGCGACCATGTCGACGCCCGGCTGGCCGATCAGGTCGCGCGCCAGGCGATCGGCCCGCTCTCCTTCGGCCTCGAACGTGATGAGTCCCGATTGCGCGATCAGCTCGGCGCCGGCGCCGCGCGCGATCAGGTGGCCGTTGAAGATGTAGGCGATGTCATGGCAGCGCTCGGCTTCGTCCATGTAGTGAGTCGAGACGAGCACGGTGATGCCCTCTTCCGCGAGGCGGTGGATCTCGTCCCAGAAATCGCGCCTGGCCTGGGGATCGACACCCGCCGTCGGCTCGTCGAGCAGCAGAAGCTTCGGCTCGTGCATCACCGCGGCGGCGAGGGCGAGGCGCTGCTTCCAGCCGCCCGACAGGGTGCCGGCGAGCTGCCTGCGCCGGTCCGCGAGGCCAAGCTTTTCGAGGGTGTCGCTCACGCGCCGGTGCACCCGATCCAGGCTGTAGACGCGGGCGACGAAGGCGAGGTTCTCCTCGATGGTGAGGTCCTCGTAGAGCGAGAACCGCTGGGTCATGTAGCCGGTCTGGCGCTTGATCCGCTCCGCCTCGGCCGGAAAGTCGAGGCCGAGCACGTGGCCACGCCCGCTGTCCGGTGTGAGCAGGCCGCAAAGCATGCGCAAGGTCGTCGTCTTGCCGGAGCCGTTGGGGCCGAGAAACCCCGTGATGTGGCCTTCGTCGACCTTGATCGACACATGATCGACCGCCTGGAGCTGGCCGAAGCACTTGCTGAGACCGTCGACGTCGATCGCCAGGGTCATGGCAATGGCTCGACGTCCACCGGCATGCCGGGCTGGAGGCTTTCCGGATGAGGCGGATAGGCTTCCACCATGAACACCAGCCGGTCGCGTGAATCGCGGCTGAAGATCACCGGCGGGGTGAACTCGGGCTGCGGGCTGACATAGCGGATCGTCGCGCTGAGACCCTTGGCGCAACCGTCGCAGGAGAAACGCACCGTGCGTCCGACGCGATAGCGTGCCAGCTCCTTCTCAGGCACATAGAAGCGCACCTTCACCTTGGCGTCCGGCAGCAGCGAGACAATCGGCTGATTGGCCGCTGCCCATTCGCCGGGCTGGTAGAACACCTCGTCCACCCGACCTGCCGCCGGCGCGAGCGGCGAGAGCTGGTCCTTGCGGATCGCGACTTCGTTGCTGCCGCCCTTGGCCTGCGCCGCCTGCGCGCGGGCCGAGGCAACCTGGGCGCGGCGGGCGTCGACCGCCCGGCGGGCCGCGTCCACGCGCGCCTGGGCGTCGCCGAGCGCCGCCCGGGCGGCGTCGATATCCTTGCCGGCGACGGCGGCGGCATCGTCCCTGCGCACCGACAGCAGGCGGTCGAGATCGCTGCGCGCCTTGCGGGCGACGGCGGCGGCCGCAGTGGCCTCGGCGTCGGCCTGGCGAACGTTCGCCTCGGCGGCGACAATCTGGGTTTGGGCGGCGGCGAGGTCGGCCTGGGCCTGCTCGCCCTGTGCGGTGAGCGTCGCCGGCGCGATCGCGAACAAGGGCTGCCCGGCCACCACGCGCGTGCCCTCGACCGCCGAAATCGACGCGACGGTTCCCGACACGGGAGCTGCCAGGTACAGATCGTCTCCTTCGATGTAGCCCGACAGCATCCGCGGCTTGTCCGAGCCGCCGAGGACGAGCCACGCAACGACACCGATCACGACGAACAGGCCCACGACCATGAGGGATCTCGACCGCGTCATCGCCGGGCTCCTTGTTCCGCAAGCTCGGGCCAGCCGCCGCCGAGCGCCTTGAACAGCGACGCCGTGTCGCGCGCGAGCGCGCCTTGCTCGTCGATCATCTGCTTCTCCAGCGAAAGGCGCTGCCCGCGGGCGAGCAGCACGTCCGAATAGGTGACGAGCCCGCCGCGATAGCGCGCCCCGGCGAGGTCCTCGGCGCGGGCGGCATCGGCCGTCGCCTTGCGCAAGCTGGCCAATTGGCCTCGATCCCCCTCGATCCGGCTGAGCGCGTCTTCGACGTCTTGCAGCGCCGCAAGGACCGATTTGCGATAGGCGATCAAAGCCTGCTCCTGCCGCGCGTTGGCGACGGCGATGTTGCCGCGCGTGCGCCCGCCTGCGAACAGCGGCCAGTCTGCCGCGGCGCCGATGCTGAAACTCCGGCTGCCCCATTCGAGAAGCGACGAAAGGGCCGTGCTGACCAGCGCGGGGGCCGCCGTGAGCGAGAAGCGGGGGTAAAGGTCCGCCACGGCCACGCCGATGTCGGCAGTCGCGGCAGCCAGTTCGCGCTCGGCGAGACGGATATCGGGTCGCCGTCGCAGCAGCTCCGAGGGCAAGCCGATCGGGACGGAAGGCGCCGTAGGCAGGGGCCCTGCCTGCGCCAGCTCGGCGTCGAGGGCTTCGGGAACCTGTCCGGTGAGAACGGCGATGGCGTGGATTTGCGCCTGGGCCTGCGCCCGAAAGGCCGGGATGGCAGCTGCTGCCGCCTCCGCCGCCGAATTCTGCCGGGCGAGATCCTCTCCGTTTGCCAGTCCTGCGCGAACGCGCGCGGCGACCAGTTGTGCGTTGCGCCTCTCGCTTTCGAGGTCGGCCTGGGCATTGGCGATTTGCGCCTGCAACACACGCAAGCCGAAATAGGCGTTGGCGACCTCGGCCGCGGTGGTGACTTGCAGGTCCCGCCGGTTCCAGACCGCCCCTTCGGTGCGCGCCTTAGCCGCCTCGACGCTGCGGCGGGTCCGGCCGAACAGGTCGATTTCCCAGCCGGCGTCGAAGCCTGCGCGCCAGGTGGTAAACTCGCTTCCGGGGAGGCCGAATGCGCCGCCCTGCTGGCCACCGCTCCCCGGCGGCACCGGGAGCGCGTTCTCGCTGATCCGCTGGCGGGTGAGCGAGCCTTGCGCGTCCACTTGCGGGAGCGCCGCCGCCCCCGCGAGGGTCTCGCGCGCCCGAGCTTCGCGGATGCGCGCTTCGGCGGCTTGGAGATCGAGATTCTGCGCCAACGCCCGCCGGACGAGCGCGTCGAGTTCGGGATCACCGAAGGCGCTCCACCAGTTCGCCAGCTCTCGCTCGACGGGGCTCGCCTGCGGACCGGCGGAATAGCTGGTCGGGACCGCGATCTCGGGCCGCTGGTAATTCGGACCGACGGTGCATGCCGATACGAGCGTCGTCACGAGGAAGACCGACCGCCTCACGCAAGCAGTCCCGCCAACACCGCGTCGGCATGCTGGCGCGCGAGCTTTTGGAGATCGATTGGCGCGCCGCCCGCCGGCTCCAGCGTCTCGCGCCAGAGCAAGCCCATCAGCAGGGGCCCGACCAATGTCATCGCATAAAGTCGCGGATCGCCGGCGCGAACCTCCCCCTTCGCCTGGGCCCTTTCGATCAATCCCGAGATCACGGCGACGGCCTGGCTGACGACAAGGTCGTAATAGGTCTTGGCGAGCTCCGGGAAGTTGCGGGATTCGCCGATGACGATCTTGGCCATTGCCCCGATCGGCACCGCGTCGGCGAGGCCCGCGAAGCGCGGAAGCAAGGCACGCACGACGTCGGCGAAGGGGAGGTCGGTGGACGCGGCCGTGTGACGGATCGCAACGACGTTCGGGGCCACCGTGTCGCGCACCACTGCGCGGAACAGGTCTTCCTTGTCCTTGAAGTAGAGGTACAGCGTGCCCTTGGATACGCCCGCCCGGCGGGCGATCTCTTCCAGGCGTGCGGCGGCAAAGCCCTTTTCGGCGAACACCTCGAGCGCCGCCGCGCAGATTTCGCGCGGACGGTCCTCGGCTCTGCGTTGCCACCGTGGCTGTGCCAAGACCGGTTCCTTACTGACCAGTCAGTTATATACGTCGCGCGGCGATGTTCAACCCTTCATTTGCGGCGGGTACGGTCGCCAGGGAAACAAGGGGTTCTCGGAACATCCCTGCCGGTCAGCCGGTTTATCGAGCGAGACGAACGGAGTTTCGCCCTGAGTTTCAAGCCGACACCTTCGGTCGCGCAGCTCGACGGCAGCCCGCGGCGGCGCTTCTACACCGGCGGCGACATCGCGCGGGTCCAGACGATCGGCGACCTGCGCGCGCGCACGCACAAGCTGATGCCGCGCTTTGTGCTCGAATATCTCGAAGGCGGGGCGGGCGATGAGGCGACGCTCGCGCGCGAGCGTCAGTCTTTCGCCGAATGGCGCGTGATGCCTCACACGCTGGTCGACGAGGCCCACGTGGACCTCACCACCGAGATCATCGGCAAGGCCGCCCCCCTGCCGCTGGTGGTCGCGCCGACGGGACTCAACGGCGTGTTCATGCGCGGGGCCGACACCGCCGTGGCGCAAGGCGCCGCTCGCTCCGGCGTACCGTTCGTCCAGAGCACGATGTCGAACGAGCGGATGGAGGACGTCGCCAAGGTCCCGGGCCTCAGGCACTGGTGGCAGCTTTACGTCTTTGGCGGCGAGGAAATCTGGCAGGAACTGGTCGACCGTGCCGATGCTTGCGGCTGCGAGGCGCTGGTGGTCACCACCAACTCGCAGATCTTCGGGCAACGCGACTGGGACAGCCGCACGCGCGTCGAGGGCCAGCGGCCGTCATGGAGCACCATCATCGATTCGGCGCTGCACCCGCGTTGGCTGGCGACGACGCTGACCCGCGGGATGCCCGAGTTCGCCAACGTGCTCGAATTCGTGCCCAAGGACCGGCGGGGGTTCTTCAGCAGCGCTTTCTGGATTCGCGAGCAGATGTGGCGCTCCCTTGCCTGGAAGGACATCGAGATGATCCGTCACCGCTGGAAGAAGCCGCTGTTCGTCAAGGGCGTGCTGAACCTCGATGACGTGAGCAAGGCGTGCGACAGCGGCGCGGACGGAATCATGCTCGGCAGCCACGGCGGCCGCCAGGCCGATTGGGCGGTGGCGCCGCTCGACATTCTGCAGCGGGCGCGAAAGATCGTCGGCGACCGCAAGGGGCTCTATCTGTCGGGCGGCATTCGCACCGGCACCGACATCCTCAAGGCCAAGGCGCTCGGCGCGGACGTGGTCATGACCGGGCGCGCGACGCTCTACGGTCTGTGCGCCTACGGGGCGGACGGCGTGCATTGCGCCATCCAGACTCTCAAAGGCGAGATGGCAAACGAACTCGGGCAATACGGAATCCCCGGGCTGGAGGCGCTTTCGCCCGACTTGCTGGTGCGCGCCGACGCCTTGCCGCTTTAGGCAATTTGCATCGCATCACGACATTTCTTCCGGAACAGGGCCTTGCCGCCGGCGTTGCACGGGAGGGTGAAGGGGAAGAACTGACTTGCCCGAGGAGCAGTGCCATGGCGCAGAGCGTTTCCGAGTTCGTCTGGGATCGGCTCCATGAATGGGGCGTGCGCCGAATCTTCGGTTATCCGGGCGACGGCATCAACGGCCTCATCGGCGCGCTCGACAAGAAGAAGGAACTGTTCGAGTTCGTGCAAGTGCGGCACGAGGAAATGGCCGCCTTCATGGCCAGCGCCCATGCCAAGTTTACCGGAGAGCTGGGCGTTTGCCTGGCAACGTCGGGACCGGGAGCCTCGCATTTGCTGACCGGGCTCTACGATGCGCGGCTCGACCACATGCCGGTGCTGGCGATCGTCGGCCAGCAGGCGCGCACCGCCGTCGGCGCGCACTACCAGCAGGAAATCGACCTGACGACGATGTTCAAGGATGTCGCCGGCGCGTTCACCGGCTATGCCATGGTCCCGGCGCAAGTACGCCATCTGGTCGACCGGGCCGTGCGCATCGCCATGGCCGAGCGGCGCGTGACCGCCCTGGTGTTCCCAAACGACTTGCAGGAGATGGAATACAGCGAACCGCCGCGCAAGCACGGGGCGGTCTTTTCCGGCGTCGGCTGGTCGCGACCCAAGGTCGTGCCGATGGAAGCCGACCTTCAGCGCGCCGCCGACGTGCTCAACGCCGGCAAGAAGGTCGCGATGCTGGTCGGTGCCGGCTGCAAGGGCGCCACCGAGAAAGTTATCGCCATCGCCGACAAGCTCGGCGCCGGATGCGCCAAGGCACTGCTTGGCAAGGACGTGCTGCCCGACGACCTGCCGTGGGTGACCGGCTCGATCGGCCTGCTCGGCACCAAGCCGAGCTACGATCTCATGATGGGCTGCGACACCTTCCTGATGCTCGGCTCGGGCTTCCCCTATTCCGAGTTCCTGCCCAAGAAGGGCCATGCGCGCGGGGTCCAGGTCGATATCGACCCCGGCATGCTGTCGATCCGCTTTCCGCACGAGGTGAACCTGCAAGCTGACGTGTCCGCGACGATCGACGCCCTGCTGCCGCTCCTCGAGCAGAAGACCGACACCAAGTGGCGCGACACCATTACCGGGTGGCGGAAGGAGTGGGACGAGACGCTGCGCGACCGTGCGATGGTCGCCGCGAACCCGATCAACCCCCAGCGCATCTTCACCGAGCTTTCCTCGCGCCTGCCCGACCGGGCGATCCTCACGTGCGACAGCGGCTCGGCCGCCAACTGGTACGCGCGCGACGTCAAGCTGCGCAAGGGCATGATGGGCTCGCTGTCAGGCGGTCTCGCGTCGATGGGCGCGGGCGTGCCTTATGCGATCGCCGCCAAGTTCGCCTATCCTGACCGGCCGGTGATCGCGCTGGTCGGCGACGGGGCGATGCAGATGAACGGCATGGCCGAACTGATCACGGCGGCAAAGTACCATCGCAAGTGGCCCAACCAGACCTTCATCGTCTGCGTGCTCGACAATTGCGACCTCAATCAGGTCACCTGGGAGCAGCGAGTGATGAACGGCAATCCCAAGGCCGAGATCACCCAGGAGCTGCCGGACGTGCCGTTCCACGAGTTCGCC
>DATJHD010000029.1:0-14569 GCA_035494275.1 Croceibacterium sp. | reverse complement strand
GGCGGCCGCGCCTACTCGTCGAACACGCTCGAATCCGGCTGGCTGCCGAGCCCGCTGCCGGCGTTCTACACCGGTGACAGCCGCATGATGAAGGACTTCCGCGCCTGGGCGAGCGAGAACTCCTACGCCGGCAAGGCCTCGATCGGCGGCAGCTACGTGCCCGACAGCGTCGAGGGCTATTACCTCACGCCGTGGGACATCGGCTACGGCCACATCGTCAAGTTCGACCACGAGTTCGTCGGCCGCGAGGCGCTCGAGCGGATGGCCGGCGAGACCCACAAGACCAAGGTCACTCTCGCTCTCGACCCCGAGGACGTGCTGCGCGTGACGAGCTCGAACTACACCAAGGGCGACCGCGCGAAGTACATCGAGTTCCCGAGCGCGGTCTACGCGATGCATCCGTTCGACGCGGTCAAGGCCGACGGCAAGGTGATCGGCGTCTCGACCTGGATCGGCTACTCGTCGAACGAGGGCGCGATGCTCAGCCTGGCGATGATCGACCCGGCCTATGCCGAATTCGGCCGCGAGGTGACGCTGGTGTGGGGCGAGCCCAACGGTGGCACCCGCAAGCCGACCGTCGAGCCGCACGTCCAGACCGAGATCAAGGCGATCGTCTCGCCGGTCCCGTACTCGGAAGTGGCCCGCAACAGCTACGCCGACAGCTGGCGCGCGACCGGCAAGGGCGTCTCGGAGACCGAGCTCGTCGCCTGACGTTTTCGGATGAGCGAAAAGCGGAGGGGCGGTCTGTTCGCAGGCCGCCCTCCTGCCTTGCCGCCTAGGTGCCGACGTTGTTCTTGTTGAGCGAGTCGATCAGCGCCTTCTGCGACGGATACCAGTACTTGACGTGGCAGCTCTCGCACACGCCATCGAGCTCGTTGAGGAGCTTGCCGGCCGCCTTGGCGTCGTGCTTGTTGGCCGCGGCGATCAGCTCGTCCATGTGCTCGGACAGCGAATTGGCAAGGTCGCGCAACCCTTCAGGGTCCTGGTCGACGTTGTGCTGCACGGCATCGGGCTTGTCCCCGCCGGGATCGTCCTGGTAGGCGATCTTGCCGCCTGGCTGGACGACGGTGAGCGGGTCGGGCAGGTTGGCGAGATCCTGCGCGCCCGCCTTGAGGTTCGCCGCGGTGCTGGCGAGCTTGGCCCAGTCCGCGTCGGTCATCGACGCGCCGTTGAGCCCGGCATCCTTGTCCATGTGCGCGTTGCCGACCGCCCAGACATCGTCCGCGCGGTTGTCGACCTCGTTCTTCATGACTTCGTGCAGCGTTGTCAGCTTCGGGGCGGGTGGCTCCTGCTTTTTCGAGCACCCCGTCGCCAGCAACACCGCCGGCACTGCGATCAAGGCAAGTCTGTTCATCCCCAACCCTCTCCCAATTGGCGCCATGGATTAAGTCGACCGTTTGGCTGTTACCCTGCTGTTGCGCGGCGGAAAACCGGACTGATCGAGCGTTGCCCGCCCAGCCCAACACCCTCTCGTGCCTGTCTGGCATGGGCGCTCGCCAAACCAAGTTAATTACGGTAATCGGCCGTAACACGGCGTTACACAAGGAAATGCGGGGAGCCATGAACGCCTTCGATCCTGCCTTCATGAGCGAGGTCGAGCGCGTCCGCGAAAGCGGGCTGGTCGGCAGCTCGGGGCGGCTGCGGGAGTTGTTCGATTTCCTCGCTTCGCGCGGGCCGCAGGCGGAGCCCGCGTCGCAGATCGAAATCGCCGAAACGGTCGTCGGCCAGGCGGCCGCCGAACCCGATGACGCGACGGCGCGGGTCTATGTCCATCGCCTGCGCAAGCGGCTGGAACAGTTTTACCAAAGCGCCGCGCCGGGTGCGGGCCGGCTCGTTCTGCCCGCCGGGATCTACGCGCTGCGTTTCGAGCCCGGGAAGGCGGGCGCGGTCCATTCGCGGCGAACCGAGGGCCGGCTCAGGGTGGTGCTCTTGCCGCTCATCCTGCTGCTGGCGGTGGTCGGCGCGTTCTTCGGCGGACGGGCCTTCTCGGGCACCGGCGCCGCGGCGCCCGTCAACGCGATCTGGCGCCCGTTCATCGAGTCCGAGCGGCCGACCCTCGTCGTCGTCGGCGACTACTACATCTTCGGCAAGTTCAACCCCAACCGGCCCGAGGTCGACCGGATGGAGCGCGATTTCGCGATCAATTCGAAGACCGACCTCGCCCGCGCCCAGGAAGCGAACCCGCAGCGATACGGCGACACGGAGGACATGGGGCTGTCGTACCTGCCGGTGTCGAGCGCCTACGCGCTGCGGGCGCTGATGCCGGTCATCTCGCAGGCGCGCCAGCCGGTCACGATCATGCCCGCCTCGCAAGTCGACAGCGACCTGCTGCGCAACCGCAACGTGATCTACGTCGGGCTGATCAGCGGGATGGGCATGATCCAGGATGTCAACTTCACCGATTCGAACTTCGCGGTCGGCGATTCCTACGACGAGCTGGTCGACATGATCTCCGGCCGCCGCTTCACCAGCGGCGAGGCGTTGGCGCTGCCGACGGCCCAGTACTACGATGATTACGGCTACATCGCCCGGTTCAAGCAGCCCGGCGGCGCGCTGATCGGCATCATCGCCGGGGAGCGCGACACCGGCCTGCGCGGCGTGGCGCCGCTGTCGGTGGCAACGACGCTGCCCGAGAACGTCAAGCAGCTGGCGGCCGGCGGAAAGCCGTTCGAGGCGCTCTATGAGATCACCGGCCAGCAAGGCACCGACCTCGGCGCCAAGCTGGTGGAAGTGCGCCCGCGCCCCTAAGGGCCTTCGAGCAGGCCCGAGGTGCGCTCGAGCAGGTCCTCGATCCGCCGGCGCGTGCCTTCGTCGCAGCGGACCTTGGGGATCGCGACCGACAGCGCGCCGATGACCTCCCCGCCGCTCGTCACCACCCGGCCGATTCCGATGATGCCGAGGCTGAATTCCTCGTCGGCCCAGGAGAACCCGCTCTTGCGCGCTTGGTCGAGGTCCTTGCGCAGCGCCTTCTCGGTAGTGATCGTCGAGGGCGTGTAGCGTTCCCGGTCGCTCTCGGCGAAATAGCGGTCGAGCTCGGCCTCGCCCAAGGCCGCCAGGAGGGCCTTGCCCGACGCGAGCGGGTGCATCGGCATGCGGTTGCCGATCGGCACCGCGTAGCGCAGCGCCTGCTCGCTCGATTGCGTGACCAGCGCCTCGACTTCCCAGCCCTCGCGCACCCAGAAGCTGGCGGTCTCGTTGAGCTGGACGCGCAGCATGCGCACGAGCGGCGCCGCCCGCTCGGCCAGCGAATAGGCCTTCTCGTGCATCTGCAGCTTCTCGAGACCGGGGCCGGGCGAATAGCGGCGGCCTTCGCGCACCAGGTAGTCGCGCTCGACCAGCGTCGCGAGGAGGTACGACAGGCTCGAGACCGGGATGCCGAGCGCGGTGGCGATCTCCTGCGCCACCAGCGGCCGGGGGTGCGCGACGACATATTCGATGATATCGAGCGTGCGTGTCGCCGACTTGACCTGGCTCGACTGGGCGGGGTTGGAGGCCATCGCCGCATTATTTCAGATATGCGAAAATTCCGCAAGAGTGAAAAGATGTCGTGCGGGTCCCGGGCAACCCGCGCGGGCCCGGCCGGGCGCAACCAGAGGAGGGCCGGCACGAAGGGTGGGCAAGACCTTTCGTTCCGCCCGTGGCTTCGTGTGCGAAATCCAGGGGCTCGTCGAGGGAGATGCTCCTCCCCGGCACGAGTTGCGCGAAAAGAACGGCGCTCCCCTCCCGCGAGCGGGAGGGAAGCCCTGACGAGCCCTACTTCTGCGACGGCCCCGCCGGAGAAGCGGGCGCGTTCCTGTTCGCCGGGGCCGGCTCGTCCTCCCAGCCGCTCGCAGCGTCGAGCGGGGCGAGGAAGCCCATCGCCTCGATCTCGTGGACCTTGCCGTCGGCGCCGACCTTGAAGATGTGCGCGGCGGGAAGATCGAACGGCTTGAGGTTCTTGAACATGCCCTCGTCGCGCTTCGTCTGCGTGATCGTGCCGTCGGCCGCCTTCACCGGATAGGAGGTGAAGTCCATCGGGTGGTGGAACTGCGACAGGCCCATGACGAGGCCGGTCTGCGGGTCGGCCGCGAACACGCGGCGGTTGCCGATGGTCTTGATGTACTGGAACACACCGGCGGAGATCTGCCCGGCGCAGTCATGCGGCGCCGGGTGCGCTTGCGGCTTGGCCCCCGGAGGACCGCCGCCGGCGTTCGGCCCGGCGGTGATCATGCCGTTTTCGTGGCGCTCGCAATCGGCGGCGAACGGCATCTTGCTGCCGTCGTTGTCGTCGAGCGCGTCGTAGTAGCTTGCGCCGATCCTGACGAGCTCGTCGTGGCTCTTGCGGTTCGCCGCGGGCACGTCGCTGGCGAGGCCCGGGCGCACGGTCTCGATGTTTTTCAGCGCCGGGCCATTGACCGCAGCGAAAAGATGCTCGGCCTCGGCGATCTTGCCGTCCTTGTCGAGCTTCAACCGGATCGCGACCATGTTCGGCTTGCCGTCGACCTTGACGATGCCGAGCCAGCCGGCGGTTTCGTTCACGGGATCGGGCACGTGGACCTGGAACTGCGTCGGGCCGGCCTCGACGGACTTCCACAGCCCTTCGCCCGGCTTGATCGGCTTGACGTTCTCGACGATCGCCGCGGCGCTCGCCAGCGGCACGCCGTCGAGGCTGTGTCTGGCGAAGCTGGCGACGTAGGCGTCGGTCAGCTTGAGCAGGCAGTCGCGGTCGCACACCGGCTTTTGCGCCCCGGCCGCATCGCCGCCCTCGCTGCCCCGCCTGGCGCAGCCGCCGAGCGCTGTGGTAAGCATCAGACCGGCCGCCACGGCCGCAAGCCACTTTGTCATGGTCGCTCTCTCCCTGTTCCGTTGACAAAGTCTGGCGCGGGCATCGAACATTGGCAAGCCCTGCTTGCGCACAATCGTAACGAGCGTTAGCAAGTCCGACTGGATCGTGGGGCTGGGAGAGCGGATTTGGCCGAGAGCGGCGGCACTTTCGATTACATCGTCGTCGGCGCGGGAAGCGCGGGATGCCCGGTCGCGGCGCGCCTCAGCGAGGACCCGCGCGTGAGCGTGCTGCTGCTCGAGGCCGGGGGCAGCGACAGCCACCCGTTCATCCGTATGCCGCTCGGGTTCCTCAGGGCCATGACCAGGCCCGAGTTCAACTGGACCTACATGACCGAGCCGGAGCCGAACCTGAACGCGCGCCGCCTGCCGCTGCCGCGCGGGCGGGTGATGGGCGGCTCGGGCTCGATCAACGGCATGTTCGCGATGCGCGGGCACCCGGGCGACTACGACCAGTGGGCGCAGATGGGCGCGCGCGGCTGGTCGTTCGCCGACGTGCTGCCGTACTTCCGCCGGCTGGAGGATTCCTGGCGCGGCGACAACGCCTATCACGGCACGGGCGGCCCCGTGCGGGTCAAGGCGATCGACCTGCCGCTGCTGCACCACGAGCGGATGATGGAGACGGGACGCAACCTCGGCTTTCCCTTGAGCGAGGACCTCGCCGGCGAGCAGGCCGACGGCTTCGCCCGCGGCGAGATGACCGCCGACAGGCGCGGTCGGCGGGTCAGCGCGGCGACCGCCTATATCCGCCCGGCGCTGGGGCGGCAAAACCTCGACGTGCGCACAGGCCATCTCGTGCGCCGCGTGCTGTTCGAGGGCAAGCGCTGCGTCGGCGTCGAGCTCGAGGGGGCGAACGGGCCGCAGGTGGTGCGCGCGCGGCGCGAGGTGATCCTCTCGGGCGGCACCTACAATTCGCCGCACCTCCTGATGCTCTCCGGCATCGGCCCGGCGGCGCACCTGAAGGCGCATGGCATCGGCGTCGTCCACGACAGCCCCGGCGTCGGCCGCAACCTGCAGGAGCATCCGACGGCGAGCCTCGAATGGCTCGCGACGCAACCGGTCACCTTCCTCGGCGAGCTCAGGTGGGACAAGCTGCTGTTCAACACCATCCGCTGGGCGCTGCTCGGCACCGGCACGGCGAGTTACCAGGTCAACACCTGCAACGTGGTCATCAAGACCCGCCCCGAGCTCGAGCGGCCGGACATGCAGATCATGGTCAACCCGATCCGCTTCGACGCGCAGACCTGGTTCCCCGGCATCAAGCAGCGGCAGGACGACGTGTGGTGGGCCGGCGTGGTCCAGCTCCACCCGGAAAGCCGCGGCTGGGTCGAGCTGAAGAGCGCCGACCCGCGCGAGGTCGCCGCGGTCACGCTCAACATCCTCGACACCGAGAACGACAGGAAGCAGCTGCGCGACGCGATCCGCCTGACGCGCAAGATCTACCGCACCGAGCCGTGGGGCGAGCTGGTCGGCGCGGAAAAGACGCCGGGCGAGGAAGTGCAGGGCGATGCCGAGCTCGACGCGTATCTGCGGGATTTCTGCTACGTCGGGCAGCATCCGGTGGGGACGTGTGCGATGGGCCTCGGCGCGATGTCGGTGGTCGACAGCGAACTGCGCGTGATCGGCATCGAGGGCCTGCGCGTTGCCGATGCCTCGGTGATGCCGACGGTGCCGGGCGGCAACACGATGCTGCCCTCGATCATGGTCGGGGAGAAGGCGGCGGACCTGATCCGCGGTCAGTCGCTGCCGCGCGCCGAGCTGCCACAGGGAACCGAGCCTGTGAAGAAGCCGTCGCGGCGCAAGAAGGTGGCATGAACCGCACGCCCGAGGAAGAGGCGAACCTCGCCCTCGTGCTCGCGATGTTCGAGCAGGTGCTGAACCCGATGGATCCGGGCGCCGTCGACCGCTTCGTCTCGCCCGATTACATCCAGCACAACCAGCTGGCCGAACCCGGGCGCGAGGGGCTGAAGCGATTCCTCGACATGATCCGCGCCGAGACCCCGCAGGCGGTGCACGACGTCAAGCGCGCCTTCGTCGACGGCGACCACGTCGCCGTGCATTACCACGTGCGCCGCTGGCCGGGCGACAACGGCTGGGCGGTGATCGACATCTTCCGCATCGAGAATGGCCTCATTGCCGAGCACTGGGACGTGATGCAGGACGTCGTGCCGGGCGGACCGAATCCGAATTCGCCGTTCTGAGGAGAAGACAGTGGCCGAGCGCTTCAAGGACAAGGTCGTGCTGGTACTCGGCGGCAATAGCGGGATGGGACTGGCAGCGGCCAAGGCTTTCGCCGCGGAGGGCGGCAAGGTTCACTTCACCGGCCGCGACCCGGCGACGATCGAGGCTGCCGAGGCGGCGATCCCCACGAGCACCGGCTATCGGTCCGACATTGCCGATCCCGCCTCGAGCGAGGACGTGATTGCCCGGATCGAGGCCGCCGACGGCCGTCTCGACGTGCTCTACATCAACGCCGGCGTCGGCGGGTTCGCGCCTTTGCGCGGGATCACCGAGGAGGCGTGGGACCACATCCATTCGATCAACCTGCGTGGCTGCGTGTTCGCGCTGCAGAAAGCGCTGCGGATCATGGGCCGCGGCGGATCGATCGTCGTGACCGGCTCGATCGGCGCGCACGGAGCGCTGGAGGGCAACGGGACCTATGCCGCGGCCAAGGCCGGGCTGCACATGGCGATGAAGGTTTTCGCCAAGGAGCTGGTCGGCGAGGGTATTCGCTTGAACGTCGTCAGCCCCGGGCCGATCGACACGCCCCTGCTCCACCGCAACCCTGGCATGACCGACGAGCAAGTGGCGCAACTCAAAGACATGATGATCGCCAACATCCCGATGCACCGCATGGGCGAGAGCGCCGATGTCGCCAAGGCGGTGCTGTTCCTCGCCAGCGACGACGCCAGCTTCATCACCGGGACCAACTTGTTCGTCGACGGCGGACTGATAGAGCTGGGCTGATGGACTTCACCGACACCACCCCGTTCACCGCCCCGTTCTCGCAGCTCGACAATCCCCGGCTCGAGTTCGTGATGGAGGTCCGCCTGACGTTCCCCGAGGTCTATTCGATCGCCCCGCATCCCAATGGCGGCATGCGCAGCGCGGTGCTGGTCCAGGGCGGCACGTTCGCGGGCCCGCGCCTCAAGGGCCGCGCCATTCCCGGCTCGGGCGGCGACTACGCCTACTTCCGCCCCGACGACGTCGCCGTGTTCGACGCGCGCTATTTGCTCGAGGAGGAGGACGGCACGATCATCCTCTTGAACAACAAGGGCTTCCTGTGGGGCCGCAAGCCGGACACCATGGCGCGCCTGCGCGACTGGGCGTTCAACCAGGGCGAGCCGGTGCCGCACGACGAATACTACCTGCGGGGCAACCCGACCTTCGAGTGCCCGGTCGGCAAGCACGACTGGCTGACCAAGCACGTGTTCATCGGCGTCGGCGAGCGGTGCAGCGACGGGAATCTGCTCAGGTATTACGCGCTGGTGTGAGCGCCCGAAAATGAAGGCCGCTTAACCTCGTCGCGTAACGCGGCGCTCACCCGTGATTCGGCATTGTCCGGCGATGCTCAGGCAACTTTGCCTTGTCACGCTCACGCTCGCCGTGGCGGCCTGTGCCGCCCAGCGCACGCCGCGCTACGTCGTGCGCCTCGACCTCGACCGCATAGCGGCCCAAAGCGCGGCCAAGCAGCCGGGATTCACGATCCTCAAGCCACCGGCGGGCGCGCCGCTCAATCCTTCGTGATGTCGTAGTCCTTGCGCGGCGTGTAGGTGTCCTTGAACTGATCGGGCAGTCCGCTGTCGGCGATGACGACGCGCTTCTGCAGCAGCCACTTGCCGTCTTTCCTGACGAACCTGTCGTACTCGCGGCCCTGCTCGACGAACTGCGGGGGGCGTCGACCTTGGTGTTGAGGACCCCGGTCCACAGAAGGCGGGCGGTGGCGGTATCGCCGTTCACGTCGATCACCGGGTTGGTCATCAGCATGTGGAAGGTGCCGCGGCTGGCCGGGCTGGCGCCGCCGGCGGCAAGGCCGGCGTAGATGCCCTCGATTTCCTTCTTGCCGTGGGCGACGTGGCCGTTGACGTCGAACGTCGCGTCGTCAGTGTAGTACCGGTCGAACGCGTCGGACGCCGTGCCGCCGAAGTTCGAGTAGTAGCGGCCGAGCAGGTCGGTGATGGCCATCTTGTCGAGCAGCGCGCGGTTTTCCGGGTCCGCGGCGCTGCTCGAAGCGTGCGCGTTGCACCCCGCCAGCGTCAGCGCGGCCAGCGCGGCCATCGTTCTTCCCAGCATAGTCCTCTCCCAGATTGCGTTTGTCCGATAATCGCCGTCGTGGAGGACAAACGCAAGCGCATTGCCGAGAGGCCGAGCCCGGCGTAATCAGCGTCTCGGGCCTCGGGGGAGAGCCGCGGCCGGACAAGAACAACTCGTCGCTTGGGAGGTCTTTCGAAATGCCTGCACTCATCGCTCTCACCATCTCGGTCGGCGTCCTCGCGCTGATCGACACCTGGCTCTACTTCGGCCCGCTCGCCAGCACGGCGCTGGCCGGACTGGTGTGGATTTCCTTCGTTGCCTGGGGCTGCCACTTCCATTCTGGCGGCGGCACCAGGGGCAGCCTTGCCACCGTCGTCTGCATGACCTGGGGGGCTATTGTGGGCATGGTCGCCGTCATGCTGGCCGGCGGCGTGCTGGCGCCGCTCGGCGGCGCATGGGGGCCGGCCGTCGCGGTCTGCCTCGGCGCCTCGGTTATCGTGCTCTCTTCGGCCATCAAGGCCCTCGAGACGATTCCCGCGAGCGTCTATGGCTTCGCGATGGTCGCGGGGCCGATCCTGATGGCCAAGATGACGCCGGAGCAGGCGATCATCCCGACGGTTGCGTCGATCGTGATCGGCGCCGCCTTCGGCTACGTCTCGGAAATGCTCGCCAATGCGCTCACCAAGAAGGGCCAGCCCTCGGCGGAAGCGACCGCCGATCCGGGCCACGTCTGATTGTCGAAGTCAGCCCCGCCGGAGCGATCCGGCGGGGCCCCAGCGTACGCCCATTCCGTCACGCCCATGTTGCCTGGCGTGATTGTCTGCTTCGCGCGCCTCGAGCGCTTTCCTCAGCGCTGAAATTTCCTCGCGCAGCTTCCTGATGTCGTCGGCCCCGGCGACAGGCGCGTCCGCCGCCTCCGCGTCGCGCCCGACGAAGAAGCTCGCCAGCACCGCCGTGATGTAGCCGAACACCGCGAGGCCGTAGATCGACATCAGCACCGCGAGGATGCGGCCTTCGCCGGTCTGCGGCCAGTACTGGCTGCCGATCGTGGTGAGCAGCATCACCGTCCACCACAGCGCGTCGGCGTAGGACCTGAAGCCGCCGCCGACTTGCCTCGCGGGCTCGAAATAGAGCATTCCCGCGGCGCCGAGCGTCACCACTAGCAGCGTCATCGCGCCGACGTAGCCGAACTTGCGCCGCGCCAGCGAATGGCGCAGCGCGTTCATCCCGCGGTTGGCGGTGCCGACGATCCGCACGAGCTGAATGCCGCGCAAGGCACCGGCGGCGCGGAATACGGCGAACATGCGAAGCACCCGCAGCGCCGGGACCACGAGCGCGATCAGTACCAGCCAGTTGTGCTTGAGGAACGTGCGCTTGCCCGGCGCCAGCGTGAAACGGGCCCCGAAATCGATGATGAACACGATCCACAGCGCCGTGGCGATGCCTTCGAGCACCGGGTTTGCGTGCGGATCGAGCAGCTGGACGACGACCACCACCAGCCAGGCGATGCTGAGCCACAGCATCGGCGGGTCGAGCCAGGCCTCAAGCTCGCGTAAGGTCCGCCATTGTTTCGCCCGGCTCGCCATCGGCGCTCAACCTGCTCCTTTCGCAGGCCAAACGCGTGAAGAGGTGGGCTGGGTTCCTCAGGTAGCGTCGGTTACTTCCCGACGAACACGTTGGGGATCTTGCACGGCGCCGTCCAGCCGACCGACTCGATCTCGTGGATTTGCCCGCCCCCGACGTTGAAGATGTGGATCGCCGGCATGTCGAACGGCTTGCTCGGCCTCGACGATCGTCTCGCCAGCCTGGCCTGTATCACCTGTTGCTCGAGATCGTGTCGTGGTCGACCGCGGCCAGCGTACCGTCGGCGCGCGCCTTCTCGCGGGCTTCGCGCTTCGCCGCCTCGTAGGGGCTGGTGCCCTCGATGTAACCGCGGGTCTGCTCGTTGCCTTCGATGCAGGCGTATTCGTACTGTACGTAGTTGCTGTTGCGGGTCCACGGGAAGTCGTACTTGAACGGCGCCGTCAGCGTCACCGGGTCGCTGACCCAGGCTTCGTAGTGGATGTGATCGGGGCCGGTCGGGGTCAGCCGCTCGACGATCTTCATCTGGTCGCTGTTCGGAATTGCGCGCCCGCCGCCGCCGTCGCCGCCGATCGGCTGGTTGGGGACGAAGTTGCTCGTCTCGATCACCAGCGTGTCGCCTTCCCAGTGGCCCACCGAATAGCCCATCCAGCTCTTGACCGGAGCCGGCGGCGGGCCCTTGCCGGCGAGCGGGATAATGCGCGCCTCGTGGATCATCTCCAGCCGGATCACCGCGTAGCCCGGCGACTGCCACACCTCGATGCCGCTGTTGTAGGCGCCGGGCGTCATCGAGCTCGGCATCCCGCGGGCGATGCACCGGTCGTACGGGCTGAAGTCGGTTACCCAGGTGAAGACCTTCTCGGTCCAGCTGCTCTTCATGTTCTTGGACAGCTCGGCGCCGAGCGGGGTCGGCGGCGGGATACGGCCGTTGGCCGGCTCCATGATCAGCGAGGTCTGCCGCATCGGCACGCCGCGCTCTGTCCAGTGGCCCATGCCCATGCGGTTGGCCTTGACCTCCTTGTTGTAGAGCTCGAGCTGGTCGTCGGCGGCCTTCTTGGCGGCGGCATATTCCTCGTCGGTCAGCCAGGCCTTGGTGCCGAGGTTCGGCGGGCGCTGCGACGGGGTCGAGCTCAAGTTGTCGATCGGCCAGCGGCCCCTGAGGTCGGGATCGCCCCATTCGGTGCGCGGCGCCTTCCAGCCCTTGGGCGCCTTGAGGCCCGGCTCGTCGGGCGTTGTCGTCGCTGCCTTGGCCGCGGGCCTCGCATCCTCCGCCGCCGCAGGCGTCGTGGCGGCGACAAACAGCGGAACGGCCAGCGCGGCCCCGATAAAGCGCAGACTCATCGATCCTCTCCCCTGGATTTTCGCGAGAGTATGCACTCGCGGCGCACGGATGCAACACGGCTGTTACCCCGATCGTGCCCGCTCCCGAGCCCGACTCCCGCATGAACGGGGCACCCACGGGGAGTTCAGATCGTTTGCCCAACAACAGGGCCCAACCCCCCGAGTCCATGCCTTGGGAACCCCCGAAAGGAGTGAGGCATGAAAAGAACGAACCTTCGCCGCCTCGTCGCGCTCGTCGCGACGACCGGCCTTGCCCTATCGCTCGCCGCGTGCGGGCGCGAGGATGCCCAGCACAGCCGGGCGCCGGCCGCCCTCGCCGCCGCCCCCGCGGCGCCAGCCGGCTGGTCGATGAGCGACCTTGCCTCGGTCGATCCCGCCTTCCTCGGCCGCGACGCGGCCCCGTTGCCCGAAGCCGTGCCGATGAGGGCTTCCTCCGGCGGGTCCTACGGTTACGCGCCCGCCTACGACTATGGCCCCGAGCCGTACCGGGACGACGACTACGTCGGCGACAGCGGGCCGGACGACTACCAGTGGCTCGCGCTCGCCTCGGCGCTCGGAGGCATGCTCGGCTACGCGCCACCCGATTATGCGTTCGGCTACGACGGCGTGCAGCCGTGGGTGTGGGAGACGGGCGACCGTTACCTGCGCTATGCCGAGCCGATCGAAGGCGGCTATCGCTACTATTACTACGAGCCCGACAGCTACAGCCCGTTCCTGGTGAGCGATCCGTACTACAGCTACGGCTATCGCGACGATCGCCTGGTCGTGGTCTACGACCGCGCGGGGCGGTTGATCGACGCGCGGCGGGCGGACCGGCAGCGGCGCGCGGCGATGGACTATTTCGCCCGCGCCCAGGCGCTCTACCGGGCAGGCCACCGCGACCGGCACTACGGCGTTTCGGCCGCGCTGTGGCGGGATCATCGCGACGACATCGCCCGCGCGCAGCGCCGGTGGGACGAGGCGCGCCGCGAGCGTCCGGCATGGCAGGGCTGGGATGCGAGCAACGAGCGGCGCCTGCATCGCGACTGGGCCGGCGAGGCGCTCGTCAGGCGCGGGGCCGAGCGCAGCTTCGCGGGATGGCAGAAGGCCGATTTCCGTACCCCCGCGCCGCGGTTCTACAGCGACCGGGAGCGGCACGCCCAGCTGCAGAAGGTGGCGGCGATCCGCAGCAGCCCGACGTTCGCGGCGCGGCAAGAGGCCCGGCAGCACGAGCAGCGGCGCAACCTTGCTGCCCTGCAGCGCCAGGCGCAGCAGCAGCGCGTCGCGCAGCATCAGCGGCAAGTAGAGCAGCAGCAGGCCGACCGGCGCAGGCAGCTGGTGCGCCGCGAGGATGCCATGCGTCAGCAGCAGCACCAGCAGCAGGTGCGCAAGGCGACCCGGCAACAGGCCGCGCAGTCCCAGCACGCAAAAGCGCAGCAGGCGCAAAAGGCGGCGGGGCGGCGACGCCAGGCGATGGGCCAGGCCCACCAGGCCGCGCAACAAAGGCAGCGGGCCCAGCACGAGGCGCAGCAGCGCCGCCAGCAGGCCGGGCGCGCCGCACTCCGGAACCGGCAGGAGGCGTCACGCCAGGCGGCCCAGCGCCGTGAGCACGCCCAGGCGGAGGCGCGCTCGCGCGAGCAGCTGGCCCAGAGCGCGGCCCGGCAGCGCCACGCCCGGCAGGCAGCCGAGCAGCGGCAGGCGCAAGCCCAGGCGACCCAGCGTCACGCCCGGCAAGCGCGCGCCGAGCAGCAGTCAAGCAGAGCGCAGGCGCAGCACGCCGCGCAGCAGCGGCAGGCGCAGGTCCGCCAGGCGACCCAGCGCAAGGCGCAGGAAGCGCGCCCCTCGCAGCCGTCGCGCGCCAGCGACCACAAGGACGGTGGCGGTGGTCACGGTCGCGGGCGGGGCTGAGCCCCTCGACGTTCAGCCCTTGAGCTTGCTCGCGGCGAGCTTCTCGGCTGCAACCCAGGTGCCGTGGACTTGGCTGCGCAAGGCAAGCCCGGTCCTCACTTTCGCGACCGGTCCCTTGGCGACCTCGCCGGCGTTCACGATCCACAGCTCGGACGCGTAGTCGCCGGGGACCTGCTGCGCGGGGTCGGGATTGTTCGGCACGTCGACAACCATCAGCAGCCAGCCTTCGTGGCCGGGCTCGCTGGCGGGCACGTGCGCTGGCTCGCTGATTGCCGCGCCGGGCGGCACGCCCATCAGCTCGAGCCTGCCGTTGCCGACCTCGATCCTGAGCAAGGCGTTGAAGTTGACGCCGACCGGGCCGCCCGGCATCGGTGGACCGCCCTGCGGGTTCATGCTGAGATACCAGGCGTGGCTGTACGGCCGCCCCTGGTCGGCGTCGGCGAGGCGCGGCAGGTCGCCGGGCGGGCCGAGCGGGCGTTCGATGATCTCGGGCTCGGCCTTTGACATGTCGATCGTCCAGCGGGTCAGGGCTCCCTGGATTTCTTGTTGCGGCTTATGGATGCCGCCGGCCTCGCGCATGAACGAGAAGGCGTTGGTTTCGGTCAGGCACATGTCGATGTGGACGAAGTCGCCGTCGTCATAGGCGTTGACCTCGTGGAACACCGAGACGCCGACCGGGCCCTCG
>DATJHD010000028.1:0-7011 GCA_035494275.1 Croceibacterium sp. | reverse complement strand
CGCCGTCGTCCGCGACTTCCTTGAGGATCGCGAACATCAGGTCCTGCCGGCGCATCGTGCTGGCGCCTTCGATCTCGTACTCCTCGGCCATCTCGACCAGTTCGGCCGGCGCCCTTTTCTTCAGTTCTTTCAAGTGCATGTTATTGGTATTCCGGTATTTGGAGGGAGCCGGCGGGTCGGTATGGGCTTGGAGAAAGCGGACCCGGCCGCTCGGACGGCGGCCTCAGCCGGTGTCATGTGAAATAAGGTGCGGCCCACGGGCCGTCAATTCGCAATCGGCGCGGGCGTGGCACCGCACGGCGCGAAATCAGAACGGCTTCACCACCACCAGCACGACGATGATCGCGACGAGGATGCCGGGCACCTCGTTGAGCATGCGCAGCTTGCGCGTCTCGAGCGGCCGTTCGCCTTTCGCAAGCTTCTTCCCGTAGGCGGAAAGCCAGCCGTGATAGGCCGAGAGCGCCAGCACCAGCACCAGCTTGGCGCTGAGCCAGCCCTCGCTCCACGCGTCCGTCACGCTGGCGAGGGCGATGCCGAATGCCCACACGGCGATGATCGAAGGCAACAGGATGATCTTGAGCAGCCGGCGCTCGCGCTCGACCCACGCCGATGCCTCAGCCGACCCCTCGGCCGTTTCCTGGTGGTAGACGAAGAAGCGCGGCAACATGAACAGGCCGGCGATCCAGAAGATCACGAAGATGATGTGGCCGGCTTTCAGCCAGGGATAGAGCATGGCTAGCGCTTCCATGTTGCGATGGTAGGGAACAGCACTGCTATAGTCACCCCTCCGCGCAAACAACCGCCAGCAGCCGTTCGACGTGACTTATGGGCGTTTCCTTGTCGATCCCGTGGCCGAGGTTGAACACGTGCGGGCGGCTCTCGAACGCCTCGACGATCCAGCGCGCGCGCTGTTCCAGCCCTTCGCCGCCGGCGAGCAGCAGCAGCGGGTCGAGATTGCCCTGCACCGGCATTCCTTCGGGCAAGGCGCGCATCGCCCAGGCGGGATCGATCGTCTCGTCCAGCCCGACGGCATCGACTCCCGTTTCGCGCGCGTATGAGGCAAGCTTGGCGCCCGCGCCTTTGGGAAAGCCGATCACCGGGACCCCCGGATGGCGCAGATGGATCGCGTCGGCGATCGCCGACGTCGGACCGACCACCCAGCGCTCGAACTGGTCCGGCGCGAGGCTGCCGGCCCAGCTGTCGAACAACTGCACCGCTTCCGCTCCGGCCTCGATCTGGCCGCCAAGGTATTCGATCGTCACGTCGACGATGGCATCGACGATCGCCTGGAGTGCCGCCGGATCGCGATAGGCCATGACCCGGGCAAGGTGCTGGTCGCGGCTGCCCTCGCCGGCAACCATGTAGGTCGCGACGGTCCACGGGCTCCCGGCAAAGCCCAGCAGCGTCGTTTCAGGGTCGAGCCGATCGCGAACCAGCAACACCGTCCGGTATATCGGCTCAAGTCGCTCGGGGACGGCCTCAAGCTCACCGAGCGCGCGATCGAGAAGCGGTGGCGACAACTGCGGCCCCTCCCCCGCCATGAAGGCCAGGCGCTGCCCCATGGCGTAGGGAACGATCAGGATGTCGGAGAACAGGATCGCGCCGTCGAGGCCGAAGCGGCGCACGGGCTGCAGGGTGATCTCGGCCGCGGCCTCGCTGTCATAGACGAGCTCGAGGAAACCGCCCTTCGCTTCCCGCAACTTCCGGTACTCGGGAAGGTATCTCCCCGCCTGGCGCATCAGCCAGACCGGTCGCCGGGAACCGACCTTGCCACGCAACGTATCGAGCAGGAGACCGGGCATCGAGAAGGTCCAATCCACATAAAGAAATATATTTAAAGAGGATTTTTAGAGTCTGTTGGCCCTGTGGATTGCGGGGATTGGCGCGCCCTGCCCGATTTTTCCCGCCCTGAACAGGGTCCAGACGTGCGCGACTCATGACGTCGCCGCGTCAAGCGCTCCTTCTCCCCGCTATCCCCAACCTGTCGAGAACCGCATCCCCATGTCCGCAACCTTGCGGGTGGCGCGCGAGATAGCGGGGGCGCAATCCCATGCCGAACTTGTTCGCGTTCCCCTCCCGTGGTTTATGCCGGACGTTATCCACATGACCCGGCTGCACCTTCATCTCCTATCCGATTCGACCGGCGAGACGCTCGAGATGATTGCCAAGGCGGCGCTCGCGCAGTTCGACCATGCCGAGGTCATCAGGCATTTCTGGCCGATGGTTCGCAGCCAGCATCATCTCGACCGGATCGTCGGCGAGCTCGCGGCGAGTCCCGGCCTCGTGCTGCACACGCTGGTCAACGAGGACATCCGGACCCGCCTCGAGGACCGCTGCCTCGTGCTTGGCCTGCCGCATGTGCCGGTTCTCGATGCCGTCACCGCGGCCCTGGAAGACCGGCTGGGCGAACAGCCCAAGGGCCGCCCCGGCCGGCAGCACGCGATGGACGAGGCCTATTTCGCGCGCGTCGACGCGATCCAGTTCACGATCGCCCATGACGACGGCGTGGGCGCGGAAGACTGGGAAGAAGCCGACATTGTCCTCGCCGGCGTCTCGCGCACGTCGAAGACGCCGACGAGCATCTATCTCGCCAACCGCGGTTACAAGGTGGCCAACATCCCGCTGGTGGTCGAAAGCCCGCCACCATCGGTCTTGTTCGAATTGCGCCGCCCGTTGGTCGTCGGGCTGACGACCGCGCCCAAGCGCCTGGTCGAGATTCGCCGCAATCGCCTGTTGTCTCTCAACCAGACGACCGAAACGGCCTATGTCGATGAAGAGCGGGTCGAGAAGGAAGTCGCCTTCGCTCGCCGCGTGTTCGCGGACCACGGCTGGCCGGTGATAGACGTGACCCGGCGCTCGATAGAGGAGACCGCGGCCGCGATCATGCGGCTCCTGGGCGAGCGGGAGGAACACGCCGGAGACGTCGTGGCAGGATTGAAACCGATATGATCATCCTCGCTTCCAAGAGCGCGTCCCGCCGAACCATGCTCGGCGCCGCCGGGGTCGAGTTCGAGGTCCGCCCGGCCGCGATCGACGAGCGTGCGGTCGAAGCCGAACTCGGCGAGGCCGATCCGGCAACCGTCGCGCTGTCCCTCGCCGAAGCCAAGGCGCTTTCGGTGAGCGGGGGCGGCCTGCCCGTGCTGGGCAGCGATTCGGTGGTCTCCGTCGCCGGCCAGCGTTTCAACAAGCCGGCCAGCCGGGCGCAGGCGGCCGAACATCTGCGCTACTTTTCGGGCAAGACGATGGAACTTCATTCCGCCGCGGCCATCGCCGTCGGCGGGCACTTGCGCTGGAGCCACCTTGCCCGGGCGGAGCTCAAGGTCCGCGAGCTGACGGACGATTTCATCGAGCGCTATCTCGTCGCCGAATGGCCCGAGGTCGCGCAGTGCGTCGGCGTCTTCCGCATCGAATCGGTCGGCGTCCAGCTGTTCGCGAGCATCGATGGAGACATGTTCACCGTCCTCGGCATGCCGCTGCTTCCGGTCCTCGGTGCCCTGCGCCAGCTCGAGGAACTGCCCGCGTGACGCCATTCGCCGAAGTCATCGGCGACCCGATTGCGCAATCTAAGTCGCCGGCGATCCATACCTACTGGCTCGGCAAGCTCGCTCTCGATGCCGAATACCGCGCCTGCCACGTGACCGCAGAAGGCCTGGCTCGCTACGTTGCCGAGCGCCGCGACGATCCCGCCTGGCGCGGCTGCAATGTCACCATGCCGCACAAGCAGGCGATCGTGCCCCTGCTCGATCGACTGGAAATCGGCGCCGAGCTGATCGGGGCCGTCAACACCGTCACCCGGCGCCGCAACGGCCTGCTGATGGGCAGCAATACCGACGGCTCGGGGTTTCTTGAGCCGCTGCGGCGGGACCTTTCCAAGCCGCATTTCTTTCGCATGGCGCGCGTGCTCGGGACCGGCGGTGCTGCTCGGGCGATCGTGGCGGCGCTCGCCGAACAGGGGATCACCGTCGTGCTCGCAGGCCGCGATCCCGCCAAGGCCCGCGCGTTGCTCGACGAGATCGACCCCGAGGGTGAGCACCACGCGGTCGACCTCGCGCATTTTGTCGAGCCGACCGATTTCGAGTTCGATGACCGTGAGGGCTGTTTCGACCTGATCGTCAATGCCAGCCCGCTGGGCATGGGCGGCCAGCCGCCCCTGCGCTTCGACTTCAGCCACGCCCCGCCCGGCAGCGTGGTGTACGACATCGTCACTCATCCGGTCGAAACCGATTTCCTCAAGGCTGCACGGGCCGCGGGTTTTCGCACGATCGACGGCCTGTCGATGCTGATCGGGCAGGCGGCGGTCGCCTTCGAGAAGTTCTTCGGCACGCCGCCGCCGCGCGAGGACGGCGACGCCGAGCTGCGCCGCATCCTGACGCCATGACGCGTCCCCTCGTCCTCGGCCTCACCGGCTCGATCGGCATGGGCAAGTCGACGGTGGCGGCGATGTTCGAGCGTCTCGGGGTGCCGGTGTTCGACGCCGACCGGGAGGTGCGGCGGATGCAGGGACCCGACGGCTCGCTGGTCCCGGCGATCGAGGCGGCTTTTCCGGGAACGACCGATGCGAACGGTGTCGACCGCGCCGGACTTGGCGCACGGGTCTTCTCCGATCCGGCGGCGCTCGCGCGCCTCGAGGGCATCGTCCACCCGGCGGTGCGCGAGGCGCGCGAAGCGTTCCTGCGTGCGCATCGCGCGGCGCCTCTCGTCGTGTTCGACATCCCGCTCCTGTTCGAGAAAGGCGGCGTCGACGAGGTCGACCGGGTGGTCGTCGTGTCCGCTCCCGCGCCCGTCCAGCGCGCCCGCGTGCTCGCCAGAAAAGGCATGAGCGAGCAGCGCCTCGGCGAGATCCTCGCGCTGCAATGGCCCGATGCCGAGAAGCGCGCGCGGGCCGACTACGTGATCGACACGGGCCGGTCCGAAGCGGAGACCGAAGCCGAGGTCAGGCGGCTCGTGGAGAAGCTGGCGACGCCGTGATCGGCCTCTTGCCAGTCGACCTGCTTAGTCCGATAGATGAGGGCGATGCGGGAGATCGTGTTCGATACCGAAACCACCGGCCTCGACCCCAGGGCCGGGGACCGGATGGTGGAGATCGGCTGCATCGAGCTCGTCAACCGGGTGCCGACCGGCCGCACCTTTCATGCCTATTTCAACCCCGACCGCGCGATGCCGCTCGAGGCTGAGCAGGTCCACGGTCTCAGCGACGCGTTCCTCGCCGACAAGCCAAGGTTCCACGAAGGGGTGCTGGAACTCGTCGAGTTTCTCGCCGAATCGCCGCTCGTCGCGCACAACGCCCAGTTCGATTTCGGCTTCCTCAATTTCGAGTTTGCCGCGTGCGGCCATCCAGAGCTCTCGCTCGAGCGGATGATCGATACGCTGGCCATCGCGCGCCGGCGGCATCCCGGCGCCAAGCACTCGCTCGACGCGCTGTGCACCCGCTACGGCATCGATCGCAGCCACCGGGTCAAGCACGGCGCGCTGCTCGATGCCGAGCTGCTGGCCCAGGTCTATGTCGAGTTGACCGGAGGGCGGCAAATCGGCCTGCAGCTGGCCGCCGGGGTGGCCGAGGAGACGATCGAGGTTGTCCGCATCGCCCCTCTCCGCCGCGAATTTCGTCCACCCCGTCCCCATGCCGCCAGCCTCGAGGAGCTGGCCCGGCACAAAGCCTTTGTGGAAACGTTGGATTCTCCGCTCTGGACCAGCTGATCGCAGCCTCTCCGGAGCGAGTGGATCAAGCAGACAGGAGACCCCAGGCAAATGGATATCCGCGTGTCCGGTCACCAGATGGCAACCGGTTCGGCGCTGCAAGCGCACGCCTCCGAACGCCTCAACGACATCGCCGAGAAGTATTTCAGCCGCGCCATGTCCTCGCAGGTCACATTCGGCAAGGCCCCGGCGAGCGCGTTCGCCTGCGACATCGTGATGCATGTCAACAATGGATTAATGCTCAAGTCCCATGCCGAGGCGCATGACGCGCACCAGTCGTTCGAACAGGCGGCGGACAGGATCGAAAAGCAGCTGAGACGCTACAAGCGGCGCCTCAAGGATCGCCATGCGCAAGCCGATTTCGCGGCCCAGCAGGAGGACGCGGCTTACACCGTGTTTGCCGCCGCCGAGCCCGAGACGGATGAGGAAGCCCCGGAGGCATTGCCGATTATCGCCGAAACCCGCACCGACATTCCCGAAGTCAGTGTTTCCGACGCGGTCATGCTGCTCGACCTGAGGCACACGACGGCGCTGTTCTTCAAAAACGCTGGAACTGGCCGCCACAATATGGTTTACCGCCGCGCCGATGGCTCGATCGGCTGGGTTGAGCCATCCTGAAGTGGCCCGATTGGCCGCCATTCACGCCTTAATTTGGACGGTTTTTCCTGCGAAAGGGCGCTCCCGCGCACGTTTCTGTTTGAAAGCCGTTTCAGCGACTTATTCGGATTTTCAATGAACGCACACTTCTTGCTCGATCCTTCGGCCGTAGAAATCGTCGCGGCCAAGTCCAAGCAATCGATCCTCGAACTTCTCGCCAACCGATTCGCCGCCAGCTACGGTCTCGACGCCGGCATGGTGCTCGAACGGCTGCAGGAACGCGAGAATCTCGGCAGCACCGGCTTCGGCCGCGGCGTCGCGATACCCCACGCCCGGGTCGATGGTCTGCGCCGGCCGGTCGCCGCACTGCTCAAGCTGCAGGAGCCGGTCGACTTCGCCGCCGCCGACGGGATGCCGGTGGATCTCGTGTTCGGCCTGGTCTCTCCCGAGACCAGCGGCGTCGGCCATCTCCACGCGCTCGCTGCGATCTCCCGCCTCGTTCGCGACGAGCGGGTCCATGACGCTCTGAGCGAGGCCCCCGACGCCGAGGCGCTCTACGGCCTCCTGGCGAATGCTTCCGACCGCGACGCCGCCTGAGGCGGACGCGAGCGGGGCAGCGCTCCATTTCGCGGCGCTCGAAGCGCTCTACGCCTCCGCGCCGGTCAACGCCCTGTTCGAATCCCAGCTGACGATCACCGGCGAGGGCCGCTCCCGGAT